>JAGRPD010000419.1 GCA_020439875.1 Verrucomicrobiales bacterium | reverse complement strand
GACGGCTCATGCTCCTCATCCACGATGATGATGCCCAGCCGCTCCAGCGGCGCAAAGATCGCACTGCGCGCTCCGATCACGATGTCGGCCTTGCCCTCGTGAATCTTGTACCATTCATCGTGCCGCTCCCCCTCACTCAGCAGACTGTGCAGCACCGCCACCCGCTCCGTCCGGTCCGAGTAGCGCGCCTTGAAGCGCTCGATCGTCTGCGGCGTCAGACTGATCTCCGGCACCAGCACCAGAGCCGTTTTTCCCGCCTCCAGCACTCCCGCGATCGCCTGCAGATACACCTCCGTCTTGCCACTGCCCGTCACACCGTGCAGCAGCAGAGGCCGCGCTTCCGTCGGCGTTTTCAACGCCTCCTGCACCGCCTCCAGGCATACCGCCTGCTCCTCCGTCAGCGTCAAAGCAGCGCTCGGCAAAAACGTCTCATCCTGAAACGGATCCCGCTCCACCCGCACCTCCGCCCGACTCAGCCAGCCCTTTTCCACCAAGCTCTTCACCAGACCCGTCGCCTGCTTCAGCTCCCGCCGTAGCGCACTCAGCGTCACCCGCCCGCCCTGCGCTCGCACCATTTCCAAGATCCGCCCCTGCATCGGTGCCCGACGGCTCAGTGCCTCCACCTCCGCGTCATCCCAGGCCCGAGCCAGAGCGATCTCGCTGTCGGTCAAAAAATTTTCCGGCTTCTTGCGCACCGCCTGCGGCAGCATCGTACGCAACACCGTCGGCAGCGGAGCCACGTAATACTCGCTGATCCAATTGGCCAGCTTCAGCATCGCCTCGGAAAACATGGGCCGACTACCAACCAGCCGCAGCACCTCACGCAGCTTCGCATGAGGCGACGTCTCCATCACCTGCAGCACCACCGCCGGCACCTCCTGCTTCTGCAGCGGCACCATCACCCGAGCCCCCACCTGGAGCCGCCCCCGGAGCGCCGCCGGGATGGCGTAATCCAGCTCCAACGCCGCCGAGCCCTCCAGCTGCACCCGCGCCACTCCCTGACCCTCCGCCGTCGCCTCTCCCCGATCCGGCGCATCGCCACCCTCCTCCAGCCCAGGCAGACCCAGCCAGCCAGGCTCGGAGGCGTGGCCAGCTTCGTGGGACGCATCGGATTTTTTCACCGCGCATCCTCCCAGCCTGCCGCCTCGGTTCAACTGTCAAAACACTCGACTTCCGCTTCCCCCCGTCCATCCCTCAAGCCAGCGGCATCACGCATCCGCGTTTCTTCAACGCGCCGGTCTTTTTTTCAGAACCACTGGCCTCCCCCCTCCCGGCTATGGTAAAAAAAGAAACAGCCCTGCTGGTAAGACCTCAGGAAAAAAACCCCCAAAACCTGAAGCCGGTGCTACCAACAGGGCTGATTTACAGAAGTAAACCAGAAGCGCCTTCCTCCTGCCAAGAAAAAAATGAGCACACTTTTGTCAAACCCCCGCAAATACCGCCTCAATCCCTTGATTTTCAGCGGGTTAATTTTCTTTTGCAACCTGGGAGAAAGCCCCGCTCAAGTCGGACGCGATACCCTCCAGCTCATCGTCGCCACCGCGCCCGACTGGAATAGCCACCGCGCCTCCCTGCAAGCTTTTCAACGCGCCTCCTCCCGCCAGCCCTGGCAGCCCGTGTTTCGCCAGCCCATCCCCGTCCTCCTCGGGCGCAACGGCCTCGCCTGGGGTCGCGGCTTGTTTCAAACTCCCAACTCCGGTGCCCCTCAGAAGCGCGAGCGAGACGGCCGCGCGCCCGCAGGCATCTTCCAGCTTGGTCAGCTTTTCGGCTACGCCACCCAGCCACCGCAAGGCTGCCGCTGGCCCTACCACCGCGTCACCCAGTGGGATGCCTACGTCGATGATCCGACCCTGCCGGAGTACAATCGCCACGTCCAGGTCGATCCCCGCAACGTCCCGCCCTGGTTTGAAAAACAACGCATGCGCCTCGGTGATGCCGCCTACACCTGGATGCTGGAAATTCGTCACAATCAGCAGCCCGTGGTGCCAGGAGCGGGAAGCGCCATCTTTTTCCATGTGCGGCGCGGTCCCGACCGCCCCAGCTCAGGCTGCACCACCATGCGTCAAGAAGACCTTGAGGCCCTGCTGCGGTGGCTCGACCCCGCCGCCTCCCCCTACTACGTGCTGCTGCCGCGCGAAGATTATCTCGCTCTGCGCGGTTCTTGGCGTCTGCCGTGAGGTGCCTCGCATCCAGCGTTGCATCTGCCCGCAGCGACGGCTTACCTGACTGCCGTGACCACCGCCTCCCCACCCTCCCACCTCCAGCGCGTCGTCGCCTGGCTGCACCGCCAGCCGCTGAAGTTTTTGTGGCTGCTGGTGCTGTGGATGGCTTTTGTCCTGCCTTGGTTGCAGCGCGATCAAAACAAGCCGGGCGAGTTTTATCCCTTCTCCAACCTCCCCATGTACTCGAGCTTCGCGCCGAGCACCTACTACGTCTATGTGACCGATCTGGCCGATCAACCCGTGGCCATCAAGTTCCTCTCCGGCCAAGTCCTTTCCAACATCAAAAAGACCTACGAATCCGAGCTGAAGAAACAAAAATCCAAAGCGGGTGGCTCGATCAAACTGGCGGATCTCCCGATTGAAAAACGCCACGAGGCCGGGAACGCCACGCTGCATTGGCTGGTGCCCTTTTGCCATGCCGATCAACTCGCCCAACTCGGCGGGCTGCGCCTGCGTCAGGTGTCGATCGACTACCGAGAAGGTCGCATCGAAAAAACGGAACTGCCCGTCGGCGAAGTCCACGCCCCCACCGCTCCTGCCCCATGATCCAGCGTCTTCCCTCCTGGGCCGCTTCCTGGTTCCGATTCGAGCCGATCCGCCACCAACTGTGGGAGCGGATCCTCATCCGCGCCAGCCTCGCCCTCGTGATTGGGTGGACGTTGACGGGCGATTCAGCCTTCCAAACACAAGCCCATCCCAACGGCCTCGCCCGTTTCATGGATCTCACCTTCCTGTCGCAAGACTCCGTCGAGGTCTGGCTGCGCCCCGCTTGCAAAGCCAGCCTCGTACTGTGGGTATTCGGCGTGCCCGCCGTCCTCTCCCTGCTACTCCCCCTGACCGCAGGCATCGGATTCATCACCCTCAAAAATTCCCAGGGGGCCATCGGCCACACCTTCCAAGTCGTGCACCTCTGCCAACTCGCCATCTGGCTGGCCAGCGCCTGGTCGATGATCCAGCACCTGCGCCGCCGCGCCCTGCCGCATCACTTTTCACCCGCCCAACTCGAGATCGACTGGGCACGCCAGGCTCTCATGGCCAGCTACGTCGTCTCCGCCATCACCAAACTCATGGAGTCCGGCGGCATGTGGTTTCGCGACAGCCAATACTTCGCCCTCCATCTCATCAAAAACAAAGACATGAAATACTGGGAGACGCTCGATGAAAGCGCCCGCAGCATGGAGTGGCTGCCCGACTTCCTCATGCAGCACCCCCTCCTGCCCCAGGTCCTTTTTGGCATCGGTCTCCCCCTCGAATTGTTCGCCTTCTTCGGCTGCTGGAATCGTCGGCTCGCCCTCGTCTTCGGCGTCGCGCTCTATGGCTTTCATCTCTGCGTCAAGCAGCTCACCCTGCTCGATTTTGAATACAACATGTGGCTTCTTTTGATCCTCATGATCCATCCCCTCTGGTGGATCGTCACCGGCATCCAACGGCTCAGCCGCCGCTCTTGACTTGGGTCTGCACGCAGAAAGATCCTCTCAAAAACGCCTCACACCAGCCGCCGCATCACCTCCAGAAAGCGATCCACATCCGCTTCCGTGTTGTATCCATGCACCGCCATCCGCAGCCGTCCGGCATGGTGCATCACATGAATCTCCTCCGCCTCCAGAGCAGCATGCATCTCGCTGGAGCGTTCATGCTGAAAGGCCATGATGCCGCTCGGTCGTTCCACCCGCCAAGGGCACATCAATCCCACTCCCAGATCCGTCAGCCCCGCCGCCAATCTCGCCGTCAGCGCATCCGCCCGCGCCTGCACCTCCGTCAAACCCTGCTCACGCAAGTACCTCAACCCCGCGTTCAACGCGTAGATCGCCGGAAAATTCGGCATCCCCACCGCATAACTCGCCGCCCCCGCCTTTGAAACGGCGCGATCGAATCGATCCGCCTCGAACGCGTTGCTCAGGTGAAACCAGCCTCCCGCCCGCGTCGTCAGCCGCTCCGCATTGCGCCGAGGAATCCCCACCACACAGCCGCCATGCACCCCGAGTGCCCACTTGTGGGTGCTGGAAATGATTATATCCGCCCCCGTCAGCGCCTCAGCCCCCTGCAGCACCACCCGCCCCAGCGCCTGCGTCACATCCACCGCCAGCACCGCCTCCGGCGCACGCTGCCGCACCGTCTCCACCACCTCATCCCAGTCCAACCGGTGGCCATTGTAGAAACTCACCAAAGACACCTGCACCAACCGCGTCCGCTCCGTCAACAAAGCCGCCAAATCCGCCGGCTCCAGCTCTCCATGGCCTGATCTCCAAAGCCTCACCAGCGGACTCGGCTGCGCCCGCAACCACGGCGTCGCCCCCGCTGGAAAATCCAAGTCCGTCACCACCACCTCATCGCTCTCCCCCAAAGACAGCGCCGAAGCCAGCAGGTTGTAAGCCTCCGAGCTGCAGGAACAAAACGCCACCTCCTCCGCCTCCAAACCCACCATCTCCGCCGCCACCTCCCGGCACGCCTCCATCTCCGCAAAGTGCGCCTCCCGCCCCCGCATGCCCTGGCATTTGTCCGCCCAATACCGCTCCAGAGCCCAACCCGTTTCGCGCGGAGGGATGCCCTCCGCCGCCGTATTCAAATAGGTCCGCCCCGCCAGCGACGGGAAATCTCGTGTGCGTGTGGTCTCAGTCAGCATGCCTTTACGAAGACGCCAGCGAACCTCGCCTCGTTTCATTTCCCCACAAAATCGCCATCGCAATCACCCCGATCCACGGCACCAACCCCGCCAGCATCAACCCCTGGTCATAGGACCCCGTGCGATCCGCCAGCATCCCAAAAAAACGATGCATTGGCGACGTCACCGCCCACACCCACATGCTCAGCAGACCCGTCAACCGCCCCACATGCCGGGCCGACAACTCCTGCACAAAACTGTAGTAGCACGGAAACAACGCCAGCGATCCCGCCCCAATCAGCAGCAGCACCGCCAGCAGTACCGGCCCGCGTTGAAGCCCCGGCAGCAGCAGACTCAGCGAGGTCAAACCGCACCCACCCGCATACACCCACCGCCGCGCCCCATGTGCCGATAGCCCCCACTTCCGCACCAACCACAGCGATACAAAACCCGCCGCAAAGCAGCCCAGATCCGTCGCCACGTAATAGACCGAATTGAAATTCAACGCCACCGCCTCCTCGTAACCCCGACCCGTCTGCAAAAACTTCATCAACCACACCCGAAACACGTGCCACACCGTCTGCGCCCCCACGATCAGCAGCGCCACCGCCGCAAATCGTCGGCTCAGCAGTACCCGCATCAATCCCCCCTCCGCCACCGCCTCACTCGGTCCCGTTTTCACAGCCTCCGTCGAACCCTCCAAGTCCCGCGGACGCATCACCAAGAGCCAAAGCAACACCCAGCCCAAACCCACTCCACCCACCACCACAAAGGCACTGCGCCAGCTCCCCGGCTCATCCGTCATCAACATCCGCATCACCTGAGGCGTGATCACCGCCCCGATCGACGCCCCACTTTGCAAAATGCTATTGCCCAGCGTCCGCTGCCCATCCGTCAGCACCGCATGCGTCACCTTCAGCGCACAGGGCCAGTGCCCCGCCTCGAAAAAACCCAGCAGCACCCGGCACAGCAGCAGCCCCTGGGATCCCTCCACCCAGCCCGATGCCATCCCCGCCAGCGACCACCCCGTCAGCACCACCGGATACAGCCCATAGACCCGGAACCGATCCGCCAAAAATCCGAACACCAACGACCCCGCCGCAAACGCCCATCCGAACGCCACCTCCAGATCCCCGTAGTCCTGGTCCGACATGCCGAAATCCGTCGTCACCCGCACCGACGCATTCGCCAGCGTCACCCGGTCCATGTAATTGATCATCGTGGCCAGCAAAAGCAGCCCCGTGACCCACCAATGCCAACCCGCCCAGCGTCGTTTCATCATCGCCCACGACGCTAGCGGACTCCTCCCCCCCTGCCAAGCCCCGATCTTCTGCCCTCCAGACCCTCCCGGCATCCCCACAAACCCACATCAAATTCACCCATTCATTGCGAAAAGGGCATCAAGACTCGGCTCAGCCAATCCGGCATGGGATAGACTCGCGCCATCGAATCGCCAAAATAGAAGCCCACCACGTGGAAAAACACGGGGGCGGAAAACAATATCGAATCCAGCCGATCCAACACGCCGCCGTGACCCGGAATCCCGTGCCCCCAGTCCTTCGCTTGCAGAGATCGCTTCACGGCGGACATCACCAAGCCACCGAGGAATCCCGTCAGCACCAGCAGCCCTGCCATTGCCGCCGCTTGCCAGGGAGTAAAGGGCGTCGCAAAGGAAAGCGCCGCCCCCAATCCCGTCGCCGCCAACCCTCCACCGATCAAACCTTCCCAGGTCTTCGAAGGGCTCACCTTGGGAGCCAGCTTCCGTTTTCCATACAACTTGCCAAACACGTACTGCAGCACATCGCTCATCTGCGTCACCATCACCAAAAAGAACAGCAGCTTGGCATTCTGCCCTTCGTAACCGGGAATCGGCAAATACAGCAGCATGGGCAGATGGCTCAAAAAATACACACAAGTCAGCACTCCCCACTGAATTTTGGCGCAGCGCGATAAAAATCCCTCCGTTTCCCCTGCCAACGCGCTGCGTACCGGGATCAACACAAAAGCATAGACCGGAATCCAGATTTGGAACATGCCGTACCACGGAGCCCAGGCAAAAAGGTACTGCAGCGGAAGGATGACGAAAAACACCCAGGCCAGCGTGCGATGATCTCCCCGAGGGGTCGGATTCAGCGTGATGAACTCCCGCAGCGCCAGAAAGGACAGCAACGCGTAGAAGCCGAACGTCCCCGTTTTCCCAATCACCAGCGTCATAGCAAAAACCGCCGCCATCACCCACCACGCATTGCAGCGAGAGCGCAAATTGAGCAGCACAGCCCCAGGCTCGCCCTCACGACGACGCATCAAAATCCAGGTGGTCAAACTCCCCGCCGACAGCAGAGCAAACACCGCTCCAAACAAGATCAACAGCTGCGTGTCCATGATAGCAATCGGTTCAACCGTTCCCTCCCAACTCCCCCACCGCCAGCCGCATCCTTTGCAAAAACACCTCTTTTGCCTCCCCCTCCTTCAAGCCCGGCACCACCTGCCCCAGCCGTACCGCGCCCATCAAAGGCAACGGCAAAAACTCTCCCTTGGGCAAGATCCGGCAGAGGTTCTCCAGATACACCGGCACCAAATCCACCTCCGGCATGCGGCGGATCAAATGGAAGAGGCCTGGTTTGAAATCCCGCATCACTCCGTCTGGCTGTCGCGTGCCTTCCGGAAAAATCAGGATATCTCCCCCCGCATTCAGCACCGCCATCAAGCCCGCGAGCGGGTCTCTCTCGCGACTCGGTGCCAGCCTCTCAATCAAGACGGCATTCAGCACCTTTTCCGACACCCAACGGCGCAGCCGCGTCTTTCCCCAATAGTCTGCCGCTGCCGCCGGACGCAACCGCTCCCGCCACGGCTCCGGCAGCGCCGCCCAAAACACCAACGCATCCAAATGCGAGGAATGGTTGGCAAAATAGATGCGCGATCTCTCCCCTGGCCTCCCATCGATCACTCCCACCCTCACCCCCGTCACAGCGCGCACCAGCGCAGCCAACAACGCCTTCATGCCGTCCCCCCATTTTTCATTCGCCGGGCCAGTCTCCCCATTCGCAAAAACACCGTCGCCCAGGTCAATCCCGTGATCAGCATCAACGTCACGGGCATCGCCCAGGATACTTTCCCACCTCCCACCGAAACCAGTGCTCCAAGCGTCAGCAGCGCCATCCGCTGCGGTTTGGCCCCTGGCCCGGCAAAGTCCTGCACCCTCGTCAATCCGTGACCGAGTGCCCGCACATACGCCGTCATGAGCGCACCCAATCCAGCCGCCACAGCCCAAAAAATCGCCCCACACAGCCAACCCGCCGTTAACAAAAAAATCGCGTCCGCAAAACGATCCGGCAGCTCATTCCACAGATCACCCGTGGGCGATTTCTTTCCGCCTTCCACTGCCACCATGCCATCCATCAAATTGCACAAAAGCCGCAGTTGAACGCAGACCGCCAGGGTCAACCACGCCCATCCCTGCGGCAAGACATCCCGCACCGCCAACCACGCCACTCCCACTGCCAATACCGAGAAACCCACGCTGGCTGCCGAGATCGCATTCGGAGCCACTCCTTGGCGTGTCAGCCACGAGGACAAGGCGCGAGCCCAAGCCGTCGAGCGCGATTGCAGCGGACGCCGTCCCGACAAATCTGCTGCAGGTTCACTCGGCATGTGGAAAGTCTGAGTGGTGGATTTGGAAAAAACAAGGCTCTCAGAAGAAACCTCCATCGCTCCCGCGAGCGCCCTGGATAAACTTCCGCCCTTCTTCATCCTGCGGCTTCCGTGGCCGTCGGACCAAACTCGGCCCGCTTCCTGACAAACAGGATCAAAATCGGCAGCCCCACCACGAGACCCAGAGGAAAAAGCACGACACACCAGAACAGCGAAAGAAAAACGGTCACTCGAAAAAACCACTTTTCCCGATTTTTCGCATGCATCAAAGCAACCAAGATGAGGATTACTCCGACGAATCCAATGATCAGCCCCATCAATGAGGTGCGCATGGCAAAGCCGATGTCTTCAGCGAGATCTTGAGGGACGACTTCCGTCTTTTCGGCGAGCGTGTTGAACGCCCCAATCATTCCAACCACGGTGCCCAGCACTCCCCAGATAGGACCAGTGTAGAGAGCCACTCCGATTCGTGCCAACCATTTCCCACGGTTCGGTGGAGGCAGATGATCGGATCTCGCTATCATTCGTGGAGGTTGTTTCTTGAGAGTTTAACGAGTCCCCCTTCTCGCCAGCCCATCGCTGGGAAATTCTTCGCCACGAATCATTCTCTACAAAATGGAGGAATACTGAACAAGCCAAAAACATCCTCAATCCATCTTGCCCAGAGGCGGCACCGACTAGGCGAATCCAAAACCCAGTCTCGGGCAGGTGAATCAGGCAGAATCATTCCCCCCCGCTAACCTTTTCCACCTCCTCACCCCACCCCTGCGCAGCAGCAACCGGCCTCGCTGATCTCCGTGAGACCGCGAAATTTCCCGATGGCGTGGGGCGTATGCCTGAACGATGATGCGTCTCATGCGCCCTTTCCGGATCACCCTCGGCTTCCTGATTTTTGGAATCGGGACCGCCGCGATCATGGCGCAGACTCCGGATCCAAAGACGGCTCCTCCACCCAGCCCGGTGGAAAAGAAACCCGCGCAGCCGGTGACGCCGGAGGAATCGGTGCGTGCGGAAATCGAAGCCGCAGTGAATCAGGCCGGGGACGATCCCTACCAGCAGATGCAGTTGCTCACGCTGGCGATGGAGATCATCCGCCAAAACTACGTGAATGCCGACCAAGTCTCCTACGCGGATCTGGTGGAGGGCGCACTGGAGGGCATGCTGCGGCGGCTGGATCCGCACTGCGAATACATGGGGCGCACCGTTTTTGAAGACATGCAGCGGGAGCAGAGCGATACCTCCGAGGGCATCGGCGTCACGGTCGCGCTGCGGGAAGGCGTGCTAACCATCGTGACGGTGCGCGAGGACGGACCGGCGGCTCGGGCAGGCGTCATGGCGGGCGATCAAATCGTCCGCATCGATGAGGTGCTCACCGAAGCCGTCGGCGTGGTGGAGGGGCTGCAACTGCTGCGGGGCAAGGCCGGAGAACCGGTGCGACTCACGGTGCGGCGACCAGGGACTCAGCAGTTTTTGGAGTTTGAAATGGTGCGTGAGACCTTGACGGAGACCTCCGTGCACGATGCCATGCTGCTGCATCCGCGTCTGGCGGGAGATCACGCCATCGGTTACGTCCGGATCTCGCAATTCACCCAAGCCACCGCCCGGGATCTGGAGCGCTCCATCAAGGACCTCGTCTCCCAGGGCATGGAGGCACTGGTGCTGGATTTGCGAAACAATCCGGGCGGCTTGCTCGACAGTGCGGTGGCGGTCTGTGGGGAATTCCTCCCCCAGGACACCCTGGTGGTGACCACGGAGGGCCGAGTCGCCGCAGACAATCCACCTCCCTACCGTACCCCTCAACGGGCGACGCCACCGATCACGCTGCCACTCGCCGTTTTGATCAATCACGGCAGCGCCAGCGCAGCCGAGATCACGGCGGGTGCCTTGCAGGATCTGCACCGCGCCATCGTGGTGGGCACCACCAGCTTTGGCAAAGGTTCGGTCCAGACCATTCTGCCCATGAGCACGGGTGCTGCCATGCGCCTGACCACGGCGAAATACTACACGCCCAGCCATCGCACCATTCACGAGCACGGGGTAGAGCCCAACATCATCTCCACCCTGACGCCCGATGAAGAGGCGCGCGTCGCCAAATGGCGCTCCACTCATGGCACCGGAGAAGCCGCTGCTCTGGAGCTGGCCACCCTGGGTGATCATCAATTGGAACGCGCCGCCGATGCTCTCAAAGGCATCCTCATCTACAGCGCCTTCAATCAGCCGACTCCGAGCGCCGAGCCTGCTGCGGCTCCCCCGCCTGCGGCTCCACCACTCAAGCTAGATGCCCTGCTCGGCCCCTCCAACATCGAGGTGCCAGAGAAGCCGTGACGCTCGAAGGCGGAGAGGTCTCACGCCCCTTCGGATTTTTCTTCAGCAGCCGAAGAGTCAGCCGTCGTCTCCTCACCCTCCTCCGCAGGAGCTGCAGCCTCGTTGTCCACCGCCGGTTCGAGATCGGCAGCAGTTGACTCCTTCGCCACCTCTGCTTCGGCAACCTCCTCCTCGACGTCAGCCTTGGCGTCAGCCTCGCTGTCAGCCTTGGCAACGCTTTCCTCAGGTCGGACCACTTTTCCATCGGTCCCGAGCGTCACTCCCGCCACCTTGGCCGCCTGAGCTGCAGGACCGCCAAAACCCAGCTGCATCGCCACTTCATCCTGCACGGACTCCAGTTCATCGAGGTGCAGTTCGGGATCGCGGATCACAAAGACTTCTCCCGACTTTTTATTTTCGTAAAATCGCATCCGACCTTGTTCCGTGTCTTTCACAGCGGTTTCGGTCAGTTGCTTGCGGCGCTCCAGCATCACGGCCAGGATGTAGCGCGCGTTTTCGGTGGCGGCTTCTTCTTCCTCCACCAGACGTTGCAGCAGCTCATAGGCACTCTCACGCGGCGCGATCTCGGGTCGCTCCTCCGCCACCGGCTTGAGGTAGCGGGTTTTCCAAAACGAATAGGGCGTGCGCTCCTCCAACTCCGCCTCCCAGGCATCCAACGCCACATCCCGGCGCACGTAGGCATTCTCATCGGGGTCAAAATGGATCGACGTGTAGATTTCCTCTCCGTCCTCAAAGACTCTGCCCGTCTGGGCGCATTGATGGGAGCGAGAGCGGAGGTGCCAATTTTGAACCATGATGGAGCTGCGGATAGAAGTGAAAAGAGAGCCCCCCAGTGAAGCGGCGTCCCGCCCCGGTGCAACCTGCAAAAATGCCAACTCAGGAGGCCGCCACCGCACGGTTGCGAGGCCGCCGCACCGTGGACTTCCGCTTCGGCAGGAGCGAGGCGAGACTGGGTAGATCCTTGTTCTGCGAGCGATAATGCAGCAGCAGCAGGCCGAGCAAGCCCGGGCCTATGACCGGGATCCACACCGTGAGCCACGGAGGCAGGTGCCCGCCTTTGCCGAGGTTCAAAAAGACATCGTTCACGAACATCATGCCAAAGAAGATGAAGATGGATCCAGCGACGCCACCGAGCACGCCACGCCGTGAAAACGACAGGCCGAGGGGGGCCGCGACCAGTGCCAGCACAAAGGTCTGCCATGGATAGGCAAAGCGCTGCCAGAGATGCGTGCGAAAGGCTGCCAACTTCTCCGCCGGCAGTTCGCGGTGCGTTTTCAAATATGACACGATCTCCTCTACCCCCATAAAATCGGGCGTCAGCGAGGAGCTAACAATGCTCCAAGGCGTCTCTTCCCAGCCCGACACGTCGCATCGATACGGATAACCATTGACCCCAGTGAAAGGATTCTTCCCCTGCTGCCGCCCATCCACGTACGTGCTCTCGATGCCGTAATAGAAGCTCCACATGTTGGCACCCGGCCACCACATGGCGCTCCGGGCCACCCAGCTTCTCATGATTTGGCCATTTTCATCCTCCTGACGCACCTCCACGTTGCGCAGCTTTTCTTTGCGAAGATTGAAGGGGAAAGATCCCGCGTACCAGATGCGGCGCGTGGTCTCATTGCGAAACATCAGCTTCTCCGCCATCACCGTGCCCTCCTCCCCCTCCGTCATCGCCCGCATGATGGCTTGCCGATTTCCCTCCGCTCGCGGCGCCCAGTAGTAGTTGGCTGCCATCGCCAACAGGGCGGAAAACGCGGCCATAACAAAGATGGGGCGGAGAACCTGACGCACGCTGCGACCCGCCGTCAGCATGGCGACGATCTCGTTGGAGCGCGACATTTTCGTCAGCGTATAGAGCACGGCCAAGAGCACGGCAGCAGGCACGATGGACACGTAAATGTACGGCAGCAGCTGCAAGTAGAACACCAAGATCTCTCCGGTGGAGGCTGTCTCGGTGAGGTCTTTGTAATTGTCCAACAGGTCCATCAGCACCCACAGAGATCCAAACGCCACCAAGCAAAACCCGAGCGGCTGGAGGAAATTCCTCAGCGTGTAACGATCCAGCGTGCCCACCCGACTGTAATAGGTCAGAGCGCAGGCAGGCACCAAACAGGCGATGACGATCATCACCAGCTTAAGTACGTAGGTCGCCATGGTGACGGGCTCGCCAGTGATGGAGACCTCCAGGTACTCCACGTGATCCGTCAAATCGGAGAGCACGGCGAAGATAGCGATGCAGATGCTCGCCGCCCAGACAGGGCGCAGCGCGCGTTTGACATCGGGCACCGCCCGCAGGATGGCGATGTGAAACACCAATCCTCCCGCCAACACCCAGACCCGAAAATACGGCAGCAAGTAATAGGTGTAGGCCAGCAGGTTCAGCCGCGCCAAGGAGACGTTTTCCCGGTCTTGCTCCACCAAGGAGAGAGCATCCGTACCGTAGTGTCGAAATCCCTCGTGGTAATCCCGCTGATACAGCATCCAGACGAGCACCGCCGTCAAAAACATGCAGGCCGCCGTGATGTGCGGCGTGCGACGCACCCAACGCAGCAGTTGAAGAGCGAGATTTGAAACAGGTTGGAACCAGCCGGCCATGAGCCGCAGCCTTTACCTGAATGGCCAAGGCGTCAACTTCGCCCTGAACCCGACCGTCGGATAAAAACAGGAACCAGCACACTCGACTTCGCGTGCCACGCGGAGCGACTTTCGGCCGAGGATTGGGGCAACGAATGGGCTTGTCCGCAGCCGCGCATGGCATTCTTGCCTCGTCAGTTCCCCGACGCACCCACTCCCCGGATGAACCTCATTTCCTCTGCGTCACCACCATGGTAAACCAGGATTTCCCCAGAATGGTGTCCAACCAGACTTCATCATCGGAGTCGGCATCGGGTGGATAACGCAACCCGACGGTCCACTCCAGATACCCCTCCGGCGGCAAAGTTTGCAGCCAATAGTTCATCTCCCCACCCAAGGCGGAGTTGCGCTGCACGTAAGCGTAGAGCGGTGAGACGGAAGGGTCGTCCGCTTGTCGCAGCTCCAGGCAGAGCACCCAGTTCGCGTCCTCAAACATGCCCTTGTAATGGTTCCCCGCCTTGACGAGCACTCGCGCCATGACCGGACGGGTCGGCTTTTTTCCTCGCAGTTCCGCAAAGGTCATTTCGTTGTAGAGCACAAAGCTGCTCCAATCCACCCAGTATCGATTCTCATGCAGAATCACGTGCGCCCGCCGCACCTGGTAGTCTTCCAAGGTCACGTCAAATCCCGTGACGCCGACGCCTTCCGACTTCGGGTCGGAGACCTTGCGAAATGCGATGGGGCCATCTTTGTGCGTCTCGTAATAGACCTTTGCCCGAGAGTCCTGCTGGGCCGCCGCAGCCGTCCAAAGCCGACGTTCCCGCCAGGAGGGCGCTTTGAGAAACTCCGCCAACACGGCGGTGGGATTCTTGACGTCCACGGAGGGATCCTCCGTCGCCGGAGGCTGATTGTCCTCGACCCCGCCGAGCTGCAGGCCTTTGGATGCGTCGGGCTCCACCTCGGTGGGCGCGGTTTCTTCTACCTTCCGCACGGGGAGATTCCGCCCCTCCCGCGCCTCCTCTTCCAACAGACCGAGACGCCCCGCCACCTCGCGTTCCGCCGCCTCCCGAGCCTCACTGAGATAAAGATTGATCGCGATCAAAAGGCCACTTCCGATCAGCACGAGCACGGCACCCAAGATCAGATACTTGCGATGCCTCACCAGCTCAGGATCGCTTTTCATCCGCTCCAGCGCATCCCCCTCCAAAGACTGAGGCACGTAAGGCAGCTCGTCCCCGCCGACCTTCACCGGCGGGGCTGCTTTGAGCCGCTTTGAGGGCGGTGGTGTCGTCGGCGCAGGCGGCGCGCCGGGCGTCCAGCCGGCCTGTCCGCTTTCGGTTCCTCCCTTCACTTCTTCAGTCTCCATCAGCAGCGCGCGGCGCTTCACCCGGTGCTCCTTTTCCGCCACTTGGAGGAAAAGCGGATTTCCGCACAAGGGGCACTCACGGGAGCGGGTCACGGAGGAAACCTGGATTTCCACCGACTGCTCGCAGTGAGGGCATGTGAGACGTTTGATGGCCATGTGACGGCGTAGATGCGGGAGAGCAATCATTGCCCCAACTCGCTCTCCACCGCAACAAGTCTGTGTTTTCCCAAGAGCATCTACCCTGCCATCCTACCCCGCCACCTCGATGCGGCTCTCTCCCCCTCCCTCGCGCAGCACCCGCACCTGCGCGCGCAGCCGCTCCCGCAGAGGTTCGACGTGGGAGATGAGTCCGATCATTTTTCCCCGTGACCGCAGATTCTCCAGGGCTGTGATGGCGATTTCCAAAGTCTCACCATCCAAGGTGCCGAATCCCTCGTCGATGAAGAGCGACTCGATCGGATGATGTCGGCTCGCCAGTTCAGACAAGCCCAGCGCCAAAGCCAGACTGGCCAAAAAACTCTCGCCACCCGAGAGGCTCTCCATCGGTCGCTCCACGGCGGCCTGATACAGATCGACGATGCTGAGATCCAAATCAGCCCCCTCCTGTGCCTTCAGGCGATAGCGTGGAGCCAGCGTCCTGAGGTGATCATTGGCCAGGCGGATGAGCTGCTTCAGCGTCAACGATTGTGCAAACCGCGAGAACTTGGCTCCATCCGCTGAGCCGATCAATTCCCGCAGGCGATCCCACCGCCGCAGCTCGGCTTCGGCTCCATCCAGACTTTCCCGCGCCGCCTTGGCGCGAGCGCGGCGTTCCCCATCTGCCTCCACCTCACGACGCAGCGCGCCGAGCTGCTGAGCCAGCTCCTGCACCTGACGCGCTGCCACCTTCGCCGCTGCCTCGGCGGCCCGCTCGTCTTCGATCGTGACCACGGGCCGATCAGCCAGTTTTTGCTCCAGTTCGGCCATTTGTTCCGTTAGCTGATGCAAGGCCGACTCGACCGACTGCCGCTGATTTTGCGTCCGCTGAAGCTGCTGCGCCGCCTTTTCCGCCGTGTCCCGCGCCTGCTGCCGACGGCAGCGATGCGTCTCTCGATCTTCGGCCAAAGTCGCCTCTCCGAGCAGCGCACGGCGTCGCGCCTCCTGCTCCGTCACGCGCTGCGCCCGCTGGCGTCCCTGCTCTTCGATGTCTTTCAGCCTCTGACTCAGGCGGACGAGTTTTTCCTGAAAAACCGTCACCACACCGCTGCGCTGCGCCAGCTCGGTTTGGCGTTCAGCCGCCCGTTGACGTTGCTCCGCGTAGGCGCGAGCACGGGCATCGCTCTCCTCCAGAGCGTGGTCCGCTACGGCGAGATCCGACCAGGCAGTTTCGCCATCGCTCCGACCTTCCAGCGCGGTCGAAAAGGCCAACGCACATCGCCGCACCGCCTCAGCGGCAGCTTGCATGGCCTCGGCCTCGGGCGGGCGAGACTTGGCGCGCTGCTTTTTCGCCTCATCGCGCTGGTGCCGCACCGCCGTCAGCGCTGTCTCACCCCGCGCCAAGGCCTGCAAGCTCTCGGCATCGGCGCGGCGCGTTTTGGCATCTTCCACCTCCCATCGCTTCAACAGTTGCAGCGCCGTCTCCAGCTGACGCTGCTCTGGCGCGCCCTCCGCCGTGCAAAAAGGATGTTCCTCCGCCCCACAAAGTGGGCAGGGCTCACCGTCCTGCAGAGTCTCGCGCACCTCCTCATAGCTGGCCACCGCCCGCGCGCGCGCTACCAGCTCGCGCTGCGCCACCACCTTCTCCGCTGCGGCGGCAGCAGCCTGAATGGCGCGTTGCCTCTGACTTTGCAGTTCCTCCTGCGCCGCTTGCAGACGTCCGCATTCCTCCTCCAGTTGGGCGATTTTTTCCGCCGACTCCTCCCCCTCCACGCGACGACGCTGCAACTCTCGCTCCTCCGCATCCGCCTCCCTCCAGGCTTTGAGCGCGATCCGTGCGGCTTTGATTCGACCATCCAACGCCGCATCGCCAGCATGCGCCGCCAACCAGTCCGCCCCCTTCGCCGCCAGCGCTTGCACCTCCTTCAGGCGAGATTCTTCAAGGCTCGCCTGCTGGCGCACCTGCTGCTCCTCGGCTTTCGATTGGCGAAAATCTTCCCGCTCGCGCCGCAACTGCCGCTCCATCTCCGCCAACCGCTCCTCCACCTGCGCCGCCTCCTGCCAGATTGGTTCGCGCTCGGCGTAGGCCAGCTCAGCTTCCTCCATGCCCCGCCCCGCCGCGCGATGCTCCTCCGACAGACGCGCCAGGGTCGCATCCATCTCCACCCTCTCTCGACGGCGCACCTCACGCTGCTCACTCCGGCGCAGCCATTGCTCCCGCGCCTCGCGCAACTGCGTCGCCTCACGCCATGCCGCTTGCGCCTTTTCCGCCGCCTTCTCCGCCTGATTCAAGCTCTCCAACTGCCCCGCCAGCATCTGCTCCCGTTGCTGACGCTCCTCATCACTCCAGCACTCCAATGCACCGAGCCGCACCTTTTCCCCTTGCACCTCTGCGGCTTTCTCCCCGCAAATCTCATGCGCCAGCCGAGAGAGATCCGAATAAATCGCCGTGCCCGTCACCCGCTCCAGCAGATCCGCCCGTTCAGCCGGTTTGGCTTTCAAAAACGCCGCAAAATCTCCCTGCGCCAGCAGCACCGACTTCAAAAAACGCGCCAGATCCAATCCCGTCAGCTCCTCCACCCAACGGCTCACCTCATCCGCCCGCTCCGCCAGCACCTCGCCTGTCTCCACATCCGCCAACTGCCGCTTCGCATTCTGCAGATTGCCATCGGCCCGACCCCGCGCCCGCCGCAGCCTCCACGTGGCGCGCAACTGGCGGCCACCCGCTTCAAACTCCACCTCCGCCAGACTCTCCGCCGTATGCCGACTCATCATCTCCGTCGGCTGCGCCGCTCCATACCGAGCAGCACGCCCGTACAAAGCCAGCGTCATCGCGTCCAGCAGCGTAGATTTCCCCGAGCCCGTCGGCCCACAGATGAGGAAAACTCCAGCCCCCTCCAGCGGCGGCGCATCCAGCCGCAGCTCCATCAGCTCGCCACGCAGCGAGTTGAGATTCTGAATCCGAATCACACGCACTTTCATCGCCGCAAAATCACCTCCCCATGCATCACAGCGTCTCCCGCGCCTCCCGTTCCGCCAGCAATTCCAAAAACGTCGCCATCAACTCCTCCCTCGCCGTCTCCGCCACCCCCGCAGCGATCATCCGCTCCGCAAAAACACGCGGAGGATCCCATTCCTCCAGCGTCGGCCCCGCCTGCTCCCAGGGCTCCCGTTGGGCCAGAGGCAGATCCGCCACCACCTTCAAGACCTCGCGCCCGCCTCCCAGACCCGCCGCCACTTCACGCACCCAAGCATCCAACCCCGGCTCCGGTTGATCCAGCCGCACCGTCAACTCCACCCAAGCCTCCGCCATCGCCCCCCTCAGCACCTGCTCCAGCCCATCCAGCTCCGTACTGAGCCTTTGCAGCGGACGCCACACCGGTACCGCCAGCGGATTTACCCGCATCGCACCCCCCGCCTCCACCTCCACCAGCGTCACCGACTTCCCATCACCCGCCTCGGAAAAACTCAACGCCAGCGGAGATCCACTGTAGCGCACCGTCTCCATCCCTCCCACCACCTGCGCCCGATGCAGATGCCCCAGCGCCACATAGTCGTATCCCGCAAACACCTCCGCCCCCACCGCCCCCAGATTACCCACGTGAATGTCCCGCTCTCCCTCGGAAGTCACCGCCCCCAGCGCCGTGAGATGCCCCATCGCCAGCAGCGGTTTCTTTCCCGGTAGCGCACGTCCCGCCGCCAGCACTCGCGCATAATGCTCCGCGATGGCCGCCCGCACCTGTGCCTCCACCTCCACCACACTCTCTCCCGCCCCCGATCGCCGCAGGTCTCTCTCCCTCAAAAAAGGCACCGCCGCCACCCGCACCTCACCCAGATCCACCCACGCCGCCTCCGGCTCCAGCGCCTCCCCCACCACCGTCACCCCCAGCCGACCCAGCAAATCTCGCGGCCCATTCAGCTGCGAAGCCGAATCGTGATTCCCCGCCGTGATCACCGCCCGCACCGTCTTCAGATCCACCAGTCGATGCAGAAAATCGTAGTACAGAGCCAACGCCTGACGCGAAGGATTTGCCACATCAAACACATCACCCGCCACCAGCAGCACCTCCACCTTTTCCTCCGCCATCACCTCCAGCAGCCAGTCCAAAAAACGAACCTGCTCCGGCAAACGCTCCCGCTCCACCAGGCGCGCCCCCAGATGCCAATCCGCTGTGTGCAAAAGTTTCATCATCCCTCAGCTCGTCCGCCCACCAAAACCCCGACCCCACCCCACGGCAACTCCGAACCGCACGCATCCTCCCCCTCCCCTCACACGTAACGCTCCCCATGTCCATCGCCACCCGCCGCGGCGACACCGGAGAGACCGATCTCCTCTTCGGCACCCGCCTCAGCAAATGTCATCCTCGCGTCCACGCCCTCGGAGAGGTGGATGAACTCAACGCCGCCCTCGGTCTCATCCGCGTCTTTTCCCGCACACCCGAGACCGTGGAAATCTGCGCCACCGTGCAGCAGCATTTGATCCCATTCATGGGCCAGATCGCCACCCCACCGGGACAGGAAACCCGCTACGCCGCCACCCATCCCCGCGTCCTCACCCAAACCGAAATCGCCTGGCTCGACGCCTGGGTCTCCCGCCTCGAGTCCGATCCCGCCTGCCAACCTCACGGCTGGAGCCTACCTGGCGCAGCTGGCAGCATCGCCGCCGCACACGCCGATCTCGCCCGCACCATCGCCCGCCGGGCCGAACGCAGCCTCGTCGCCCTCGCCGCCACCGCCGACGCCATCCCCAACCCCCACCTCCAGCCCTACCTCAACCGCCTCTCCGACGTCCTCTGGCTCCTCGCCCGCCATGAAGAAGCCAGCCCCACCCCATAACCCCTTCGTAAGTCCGAAAGCGCACACCGCCCTCATTCCGGTTCATCCGGGAAGTTGGTGC
>JAGRPD010000418.1 GCA_020439875.1 Verrucomicrobiales bacterium | reverse complement strand
GTGGGCATGCTCGCCGGGCGTACCGATTCGTCAAAAAACGTCTCCACATGAGGGGCTCCCATTTCAGCTAGACTCGGCAGAGTCTGGGGAGCGTCCTGCCGATGGTGATCGACAAAATGGCGATCCAACACGCAGGCGAAATCCGCCGCAAAATGCTCCAGACGAGCGATCAGATCCCGAATCTGAGCCACCAAATAGTTGTAGCCAAACATGCTCGGAATCGCCACCAGCAGACCCGCCACCGTCGTCAGCATCGCTGCAGAAAGGCCGGGAGCCAAAGCTTGAATGCCCGCACCTGGCCCCGCCGTTGCCAGCCCGCCAAAGCTATCCATCACTCCCCACACCGTGCCGAGCAGGCCGAGGAAAGGAGCCCCGCTCAGCGCCGTCGCCACGATGCTCATGCGGCCCTCCAGCTTCAGCGCCGCCTCACCCACGGCACGATCCAGTGCGTCTCTCACCGCGCCCATTTGAGTGGGCGTGATGCGGCCCACCGCTTGCAGGCGGCGGCTCAGATCCGCCTCGGCTGCGTCCGTTCCCAACAAATAAAAACACAACTCCCGGCAGCCCTGCTGATACACATGCCGCGCCGGTGCTCGCACATGGGCGGCCCGCGCATCCACCAACGCCAGCGGATGCTCACTGCGGCGCAGCTCTCGCAAAAACGCGCGGTCCGCATCCCGCGCCATTCGCGTCTGCCGCAGCTTCATCCACAACACCGCTGCACTGCAAATGGAGAGCAGGGCCAGCAGGCCGATGATTACCCAGCCAGCGGCCGTGGTGTGATGCAGGGCGAAGGAAAGGCCTGGTGAAGGAGGCGTGACGGGCGGCATGGGGGAAACGGCACAGTAGAAGGTGACCTGCTCGCGCCCGTCAACTTCGTCTTTTGATCGATCCGAGTTCTCCTCTTTAAAGCAACGCGGGTTTCGGAACCGATCCGAAACCCGCGCGAAATCTTGGGGAAAGCTGCAGGAAAAACGGCTTACCAGCTCTGCGTGCGGCTGTAGTCCACTTGCGAGATGAAGCCCACCTGAGGAGAAAACTCTTGGTAACCCCACCACGGATCATACTTCTCCTTCTTGGAGTAAGGCGGACGGTAGGTGCACTTGTAAGTCGGGCAGGGGAAGGTGACCACCTCATACACCCCGTAACCCAGACGCACCAGCGTGCGCTTCGTGCCTTCCACCGCCGTATCTGCCCAGGCGGCGTGCGCACCGTCACTTCGATTGGAGCGGGACCACACATTCAAATACTCAGAGCATCCGTAAGTGATGTTGGCCAAGCCGCGACTGAGCTTGCGAGACCAGTTCCACTTGTGTCCGGGAGGGGACTGAATGTCAGCGACCGCCAAGCTGGTGAGCACGGCGGAAAACAGAAGGGTGAAGATGAAGCGCTTTTTCATGGAGTGACGATGTATAGTAAGACAAGAAGGGAGAATCTTGGCAAGACAGGAATTTGAGTTTTTTTCAATCGGAGACATTACGGGCACCGAACCTGCCCCGAAGCCCTTCTCAAAAGTGGACCAAAGAGCGTTGCAGGAAAAAACTCCCAAAAATCCTCCTTGCACCACGCTGGGGTTGTGGTACGACTTCCGGCTCCCCCCGTTTTTCGGGCTAACCCCCTCTCTTGAACCATGCGAGTTCGCCCCTCAGTCAAACCTCTCTGTGAATCCTGCCGCATCATCCGCCGTAAGGGCGTGGTGCGCATCGTGTGCAAAAACCCCCGCCACAAGCAGCGGCAGGGCTAATTGGCCACAGCTGATCTGAGAGATCGTTTTTTTAAACCCTCCCCTCCTTACCCTTCCATGGCACGTATTGTCGGCGTCGAAATTCCCAACGAGAAAAAAATCGAATACTCGTTGCCCTACATTTATGGCATTGGCCTGCCGATGTCTCGCAAGATCCTTGCGGCATCCAACATCGATCCGCACACCCGCACCGGGGAGCTGTCCGATGAGCAACTGGCCGTCTTGACGCAGGCGATTCAAGCGACGGGACTGCCCATCGAAGGCGATTTGCGCCGGGAAATTTCCGCACACATGAAGCGGTTGAATTCCATCAACTGCTACCGTGCCCATCGTCACCGTCGTGGCCTGCCATCCCGCGGTCAGCGCACTCACACCAACGGGCGCACCCGCAAAGGTGGACGCAAGACCGTGGGCGTGATGAAGAAAGCCGGTAAGAAGTAAGGTGCAGCTGGCTTGTTGATTTTAGATTCCTCCCTTTTCCCCCATGGCTGAAGACACCCCCGAAACACCCCAAGCTGCCGATGAAACGGTAGTTGAGACCCCCGCCGCCACGCCTAGCGCGGCAGCTCCTGAGACGGCAGCAGCACCTGAGGCCGCTGCCCAGGAAGCGGCAGCAGCTCCCAAGGCTGAAGAAAAAGCTCCCACCGGCGGTGATAAAGCCGTGTCCCAGTCGATCTGGCTGGAGATCGGTGCCACGGATGGAGCTGAAGGCGGTGGCAAAGTCATCAAAGCCAAGGGCTCCAAAAACATCAGTACCGGCATCGTGCATGTGAAGGCTACCTTCAACAACACGCTCGTTTCGGTGACTGACCGCAATGGCAACCTCCTCGGCTGGTCCAGCGCCGGAAAAATGGGATTCCGCGGCAGCCGCAAAGGCACCGCCTACGCCGCTCAGGTCGTCTCTCAGGATGCCTGCCGCCAAGCCATGGGTCACGGTCTGCGTGAGGCCGAAGTCCGGCTCTGCGGCCCCGGCTCGGGCCGTGAGTCCGCTGTCCGCGCCGTGCAGGCCCTCGGCATCGACGTCACCGCCATCAAAGACGTGACCCCCACTCCCCACAACGGTTGCCGCCGCCCGAAAGCGCGCCGCGTTTAATTTTCCACCCCCTGACTCCGAATAGATCCCCATGGCACGTTACCGAGGTCCTCGTGAAAAAATCGCCCGCCGCTTTGGCGTGGCGCTGTTTGGCCCCTCCAAGGCTCTGGAGTTGCGCAACTTCCCGCCGGGACAGCACGGCGCACGCAACACCCGCCGCAAAGTTTCCGAATACGGAGCTGCTCTGGCCGAGAAGCAAAAAATGAAACTGCAGTACGGAGTGCTGGAGCGTCAGTTCCGCCGTTACTTCGCCGAAGCTCAGCGCCGCAAAGGCATCACCGGTGAGATCCTCCTGCAACTCCTGGAGCAGCGTCTCGACAACGTCGCCTATCGCATGGGCTTCGCCAACACCCGCTTTGCTGCGCGTCAAGTCGTCGGTCACGGCCACCTCACCGTCAATGGCAAGCGTTGCAACATCCCCAGCTATCAAGTGAAGCCGGGTGATGTGATCGCCGCTCGCGAAAATCCCCGCTCTCAGCAGCTGGTGGGCCGTTTCCTCGAAGTCACGCTCGGCACGCCTGCTGCCGATTGGACCACGGTGGATCGCGACAAACTCAGCGGTGTCTTCAACCGCATCCCCACCCGCGAAGAGATCGCCCCCATCGCCAACGAGCAGCTCGTGGTCGAACTCTACTCCCGCTAATCGCTTCTACGCGATCAAGCCAATTCTCTGGAAAGCGCCCTCCGTCAAGAGGGCGTTTTTTTTTCGGTTTGCGGGCGGGAAGTCCAAATCAGCTCGAACCTCGGCAGGGAAGGTCTTACCTCCCGATCGCGATGAACGGGACGTCCGAGATGAAGCCATTTCAAGGCATGGGCTGGATTGTCAGTTGCGAGGAGAAATCAGCATGGTAGCCATTCCTTTCCGTCCCTCATGATTCGCCCTTCAACTCTCTCTCTCGCAGGCCTGAGCCTCGGGTTCCTGCTGCCCGTGGCGAGTTGTGATCGAGCCCCATCCGATGGGGCCACCGCTGCGCCTGAGTCGGGTCAAATGCATTCCGGTGTGCAGGTCACCAATTACCCCCTCGATTTTTTCGCGAGCACCTTGTTGGGAGATCGGCTGCCCGTGCATTTCCTCGCTCCTGCTGAGGGAGACCCGGCCTTTTGGGAACCGACCGATGCCGATGTCTCTGCCTTGCAGCAAGCGGACTGCATTTTGCTCAATGGAGCCACCTATGAAAAATGGTTGCCATCCGTCAGCCTACCGCAAGGGAAGCTGGTGGACACGAGCGAAGCGTTTTCAGATCGCTGGATTGTTGTGAAGAGCGAGGTGACGCATCGTCATGGGCCAGGAGGAGATCATTCTCACGCCGGTACGGCCTTCACCACATGGATTGATTTCCAACAAGCCGCCGAGCAGGTACGCGCCATCCAAAAAGCCGTCACCCCGCTGCTTCCCGAGATTGAGCAGCCTGAAGTCGCTGCGCGGGCAGATCGCTTGCTGGCGGATCTTGCGGTGCTCGACGCACGCATGGCGAAGGTGGCTGAAAGGATGAAGGGCGTCGCATTGCTGGCTTCGCACCCGATCTATCAATACTGGGCTCGGCGCTATGGGCTCGATGTGACGCAGTTGCACTGGGAGCCAGACCAAGGCCTCAGCGACGAACAGTGGGCCGAGTTCGAAAAAGCCCAGAAAGCGCATCCGGCCCAGTGGCTCATTTGGGAGGCGGAGCCTTTGCCTGCTTCGGTGGAACGATTGAAGGCGACAGGTGTGACCAGTTTGGTGTTCGATCCCTGTGGCAACCGACCAGAAACCGGAGATTTTCTTTCCGTGATGCGCCAAAACATCGCCGATCTCGAGACCGCCTTTCCCCAACCGTGAGTGATCGATCCATCAGCCGTCTTCAGCAGCTGGACTACTCCGTCTTGCAGCAGTGCATGCACTGCGGCATGTGCCTACCCACCTGTCCCACCTATGTGGAGACCAAGGTGGAACGCAACAGCCCACGTGGGCGCATCGCCCTGATGCGGGCCATCGCGGATGGAGATCTCCAGGCGGGAAAAGCCTTTGCCGAGGAAATGTACTATTGTCTCGGCTGCCTGGCCTGTCAGACAGCCTGTCCCGCAGGGGTTCACTACGTGGAGTTGTTTGAAGCTGCGCGCGCTGAGGTGGAAGACCAGCAAGTACTGCGCGGGACCGAGCGACGATTCTGGCGCTGGTTGACGCTGGAGGTTCTCTTCATGCGTCCACGTCTGCTGCGCACCGTGGGGGCTCTGCTCCGTCTGTGGCAGAGCACGGGTTTGGATCGAGTCTTGCGACGGTGGAAATTTTTCGGTCTGCTGCCGCGTCGCTTGCGTGAGTTGGAACCGATGGCACCGAAGATGAGTCCGGCGTTTTCCGACACCGTCATTGCACCCGTCGAGTTGCCGCCTGGATCCGTGGAAAAGGCCGCGCGATTCCGAGTCGGATTGCTCACGGGTTGCGTCCAGGATTTGGCCTTCGCTGAGGTGAATCGAGATACCGCCGATGTTCTTTTGGCGAACGATTGTGAGGTCATCACTCCGCGAGATCAATCCTGCTGCGGCAGTCTCCACGCTCACAATGGTGCCGTGGAATTGGCGCAGGAGCTGGCGCGTCGGCAGATCGATGCCTTTGATCTGGAGAATCTGGATGCCATCATCACCAATGCCGGCGGCTGTGGATCTCATTTGAAAAGCTACAGCCATCTGCTGGCCGACGATCCCCAATACGCTGCCCGTGCTCAGCAGTGGGATGCCAAGGTCAAAGACATCCACGAATGGCTCGCGCAAATCGGCATTCGCCGCCCTGCGATGGAGGCCGAAGATTGGGGACTCGGCACCTACCATGAAAGCTGCCACCTGTGTCATGGACAAAAGGTGACCTCAGCCCCGCGTCGCGTCTTGGATGCCATTCCCGGACTGCAATGGACAGAGCTGCCCGAGTCCAATTGGTGCTGTGGCAGCGCAGGCATCTACAACATCACCCAGCCTGAGCAGAGCAAAAAGCTTCTCGAGCGGAAGATGGGGCATGTGCGTGACACGGGAGCCGCCTGGGTAGCCACCTCCAATCCGGGCTGCCACCTGCAACTGCAAAACGGCGGAGCCAAGGTCACCCAACCCGTCAGCCTCCTCGCCCAAGCCTATCGCGCCGAGAAAAAGGCGTAACCCCGACTTCCTCCAATACCCCGGCGGACGGAGGGTCAAAAAGCAACAGTGTTGCAGATACACAGGTTACAAAGCCCGATTTTGCGAGGTTTTGGGCATCTGAA
>JAGRPD010000417.1 GCA_020439875.1 Verrucomicrobiales bacterium | reverse complement strand
TCCGAGCCGGTCGTCGAGCAGCCGCTCTACGGCAGTTGGGACTCCAAAGGCCGCTTTTGGCTCACCCAATACCGCCAGTACCAATTCCCCGCCGGCCTCAAGGTCATCAGCTACGACCAGCACCTGCGCGCCAAGTTCGACAAGGTTCCCCTGCCGCCGCCGCGCGGCGAAAAAGGCGCCGACAAAATCACCGTTTTCGAGGATACCGACGGCGACGGCTTTTTCGACACTCACACCGATGTCATCACCGGCCTCAACATCGCCTCCTCCGCCCTGCACGGCATGGGCCGCATCTGGGTGATCAATCCGCCCTACCTGCTCAGCTATGCCGACGCCAATTTCGACGCCCTGCCGGATGGCGATCCCGTGGTCGAACTCAGCGGCTTCGGCATTGAGGATACCCACAGCGTGGCCACCAACCTGACCTGGGGCATGGACGGCTGGCTTTACGGAGCCAACGGCAGCACCACCACCGGCAACGTCAGCAGCACCGCCTCAAAAAACGTGAAGTGGGAGGGCCAGTGCATCTGGCGCTTTCATCCGCGCACCAAGGTCTTCGAAGTCTATGCCGAAGGCGGCGGCAACACCTTCAGCCTCGACATCGACAGCAAGGGCCGCGTCTTCTCCGGCACCAACAACGGCAAGACCCGCGGCATGCACTATGAGCAGGGCAGCTACGGCATGAAAAACTGGGGCAAACACGGCCCGCTCACCAATCCCTACGCCTTTGGGTGGTTCGAGCACATGGCGCATGAAGGCGACGAGCGCCGCTTTCCCCAAGCCTTCACCATTTATGAAGGCGGCCTGCTCGGCAGCCACTACGAGGGAAAAATCATCGCGCCCAACTCGCTGGCCAACCTCGTCTATGTCAGCGAACTCATCCCCGAAGGCTCCACCTTCCGCACCAAGGACGAGGCCGAGCTGCTCACCTCGCCCGACCGCTGGTTCCGCCCCGTCTGGACCGGTGTTGGTCCCGATGGTGGCATCTACATCGCCGACTGGTACGACACCCGCCTCAGCCACGTCCGCCCCGTCGATGACTGGCACAAAACCAGCGGCCGAATTTACCGAGTGAGGCCTGCAAGCGGGGCGCCGAAGCTGGAGCCGTTTGATCTTCATACTGCCGCGCCGGAGGATTTGGTCGGTTACTTGAGTCACCCGAACGAGTGGTTTCGGAAGCAGGCGGCGTTGGAGATTGGGTGGCGAGGATTGGCAGAACTCACGCCGAAGCTTGAGGCGATGCTGGATGGATCGAATGCTCTCGAAGCCCTTTGGGCACTCGACGGACTGAACGCAGCCAGCGTTCCACCGCTTGAGCACTCGAATCCCTACGTCCGCCGCTGGGCAATCAAAATCCTTGGCGAGCATCAAGGAGGAACGGCTTCCAGCGAATCGCTCATCAACCTCGCCAAAACCGAACCCAACCCCGAGGTCCGCGCCCAGATCCTGGCCACCGCCAAACGCCTGCCCGCGAGCGTCGCCCTCCCTCTTCTCTGGGCGGCGGCCCGTAGTGAGGGCGACTCGCCCTCACTAGCCGACTCGCCCTCACTAGCCGACTCGCCCTCACCTCCCCGCCTCCCCCACCTCGCCTGGTGGGCGCTCGAATCCAAAGCCGAGACCGAACGCGACGCCGTCTTCCAATTCCTCCGCAAAGACACCGCCTTCCTCCAAACCGACCTCTTTAAAGACCACCTCGCCGAAAAGCTCGCCAAACGTTACGCGCTCGCCGGTGGTGAAGCGAATTTCCAGTCCTGCGCCGACCTCCTCGCCCTCGCGCCGAATGACGAGGTTCGCGCCAAGATGATCGCCGGCATCGCCACCGCTTTCGAAGGCGGCGAAATGCCCCCGCTCCCCGACTCCCTCTCCACCGCCCTCAAAACCTACCTCGCTAAACAATCCGGCGGTGATTTGACCCTCGCCCTTCGCAGCGGCGATGCCGAGGCCACCAAAAAGGCCCTCAAACTCATCGCCGACACCAAAGCCCCGAGCGCCCAGCGCATCGCCGTCGCCCGAACCCTCGCCGAACTCGGCAACCAGGACGCCATCGCCCCCATGCTCGCCGTTTTGAGCAGCGCCTCCGCCTCCTCCGGCCTCAAGCGCGCCATGCTGCAAGCCGCCGCCCTTTTCTCTGACCGCCGCATCGCCGAGACCGTCCTCAAAGGCTACGAACGCAGCATCGCCGGCGACATCCCCCTGCGTGAAGACGCCTTCCGCGTGCTCGCCGGCCGCGTCGAGTGGGCGCGCGATCTGGTGCACTTCGTCAACGAATGGAAGGTGCCCGCCGACCACGTCCCCATCGATGTCGTGCGCCAACTCGCGCTGCATCACGACGCCGAGATCGATGCCGCCATCGACAAACACTGGAAGCGCCTTCTCATCGCCGCACCCACCGAGGAAAAAGAAAAAGAAGCCGCCCGCATCAAAGCCGTGCTGCAAGACGGACTTGGCGATCCCGAGAAAGGCAAAATGCAGTTCACCCTGCGCTGCGCCGTCTGCCACACCCTTTTCGGTGAAGGCGGCAAAGTCGGCCCCGAACTCACCGGATACGATCGTGGCAGCAGCAGCTTCTGGCTCGACAACCTCTTCAACCCCAGCCTCGAAATCCGCGAAGGCTTCGGAGCCTACATCGTGAAAACGAAAAGCGGTCAAATCCTCACCGGCATCATGGACGCGCAGGACGCCCAGGGCATCGTCCTCAAAGACATGGCCGGCAACCGCACCCCCATCCGCAATGCCGACATCGAAACCCTCGAAGCCAGCCCCCTCTCCCTCATGCCCGAAGGCCTCACCAACGGCATGAGCGACGCCGATTTAAAAGACCTCTTTGCCTACCTCATGCGGCAGCCGTAACTTCGACGCCACGCCGACACACAGACACTCACCTCTTTGCCGGGTAAGCCACCACGCCTTCGGGAAAACCCTGCTGCAACAACTGCACGGCGCGCGCAATGAGCGTGTCTTTTTCCTCCAGCAGATCCTTCGCATCGGGTAACACCGTCTCGTGCGGAACCACGCCGATGCCCTCGATCCCGCGACCCTCGTTGAACCGTCCCATGTTGCTCGCGACCGAAAACCGCACCGTGAACCAACCACTCGGCGTGGTGATCTCCTGCTTTTGCGAGGACATCCCGGCAGTAGCCGATTCACCGATCATGTAGGCTCGCCCGTCTTCTTTGAACATGCCCGCCACCGTTTCACCTGCAGATCGCACCCCCGCGTCCACGATCACCACCAACGGACCGGTATAACCATCGTCATAAGCAGCCGTATAACCTCGCCATGACTGGCCTTTGGCCAAAAATTTTGCAAACACCGCCGCATGATCGCAACCGCCACCCCCATTGGCGCGCATGTCGAGAATCATACCGGGCACGTCGCCGATCTTGGCCAGCATTTCCTGCAGCTGTATCGGCAAGTTAGCAGGAACATCCCGCAGATGCAGATAACCCAAACCTTCGGGCGTGCGGCCATACGCCTGCCTGCCGACATACTGCAGGTCCTCGGGCGCAAACAACGGACCAATCGCCGCATAGTTGGGGCCGCCATTGCGCACGCGCGCAATCTCTCGCACCTGGCCGTCCGCATCGCGAATCTCAAAATCAATCTGGGTGCCGGCCCAGTCCGCCAACCCCCAATGACTCGCCATGTAGAGCGCCATCTGGGGAGTCGAAAACCCCTGGCCTCTCTCCTGCATGACCCGCACCCGTTCATCCAACCACTGCCGCGCTGGCAACCCATCCATGCGCAGCACCTCCTGCCCCGCATGCAATCCGGCAGCCGCCGCATCCTTGAACGCACCGCGAACGAGCACCCGGTCGCGCACCGCCAGCAAACTCACCCGCGGCCCCGTGTAACGTCGCCCCAGTGACTCATCGGGCCACTTCACCGTGGACTTGATGATGCCCGCATGACCATCGCGCAACTCCCCAACGAGGCGAGCCACCAGCTTCAAATGCTCCACGTCCGTTTGGGTCTCGCGAGCGGCGGCTCGATATTCCTGCGAGACCGCCTGCCAATCGATTTTTTTCACCGCCATCAAGCCTCCGGCGCGAGCTTCAAACTCCCGCAGCAAAAAATCCACGTCGCCAGTGTAAGCATCCTTCGCTGAGCCCTCCATCACCGGGACACCCGCTAGAACCACGATGGAATAGAGCCATTTCATAAACCGACGCTATCACAGCGAGCCACCGAACTGGAACCAGTTATTGCAGGGCGTCATCAATAACGACCGAGAGGGCGGAAGTTTTGTCCGGGAGCCGCGTTTTCTACCCGCCATGAAACCGCTCTTTTTGCTCCTGCTTACCGCCTCCCTCGCCACCGCCGCTGAACCGACGCCTCCGCAAGGCAAGACGGCGGAGGCCACGGAATTGATCGTCGCCACCCCCTTCGACCAGGATGCGCCGAAGACGCGCAAGGGGCCGATCAACGGCTGGCAGGCGGGCATTGGCGAGTGGTGGGTGGCGGATGGCGCGCTGCACGGCAATGAGCTGGCGGAGAACAACCACCCGTCCTCCTGCACCTACAAATTCGAGGCGACTGACTTGATGATCACGGCGGAGTTCCGTTTGGGCGAGTCTCCCCAGATCGCCTTTGCCTGTCGCGACACGGTGCCGCCGAACAACCACCTGGGCCGCACCTTCATCACTCCCGAGGCGGTTTGGGTGACGCGGATGAGCGGGATCTCCAAGACGACCAAGAACGAAAAACTGGCGGAAAAGAAGGTGAAAATTGACCCCGACGAGTGGCACACGATCACCATCGAGATCACCGGCGATCACTACCGGGCCAAGGTGGATGACACCGTGGTGGAGGCGACCCACGAGCGCTACAAGGACGCCAAAGGCATCGTTGCGCTGGTGTCGAAGGGCGAGGGCGCGCAGTTTCGAAACGTGCAACTTTGGCACGCGAAGGCGAAGTGAGAGGACGCCTTTCTCGTTGAGACAGGATGAACAGGATTTGGTGAGGACTTACAGGATGAGTTCGAGGCGATTGCGTTCCGAGTCCTGGTGGAATGACCCGGAGAATCCGGGGATGACGGCGCTCTATTTGGAGCGCTTTCTGAATTACGGCCTCACCACCGGCGAGCTGCAAAGCGGGAGGCCGGTGATTGGCATCGCCCAATCGGCCAACGACCTGGCTCCCTGCAATCGCGCGCATCTGCAAACGGT
>JAGRPD010000416.1 GCA_020439875.1 Verrucomicrobiales bacterium | reverse complement strand
AGGGGCCGGTCTCGGTGATGTTGCGCAGGCTGGCGACTTTGAAGACGGATTTTTCATTTTCGTTTTTCGTGACGTCGGAGCGGCCGTTGTCTTTGAGGTCCGGCCAGGGTTTGACGAGGCCGAGTTTTTGATACATGTGGCCGCCGACGCCAGCGCCGTTGTGGCAGGTGGCGCAGCCGGTTTTGGCGAAGGTCGCAAAGCCTTCTTTTTCCTCGGGGGTGAGGGCTTCTTTGTTACCTTTGAGGAAGGCATCCCAGTTGGAGGGGGTCATGAGCTTGCGCTCAAAGGCTCCGACGGCTTTGCCGAAGTTGTCGTAGTTGACGGGGTCTGCTTCACCAGGGAAGGCGGCCTGGAAGGCTTCGACGTAACCGGGCATGGACTTGAGAACGCGGACCACGAAGTCGGCGTCGGGTGCGCCCATTTCCACGGGGTTCAGCACGGGGCCTTTGGCTTGCTCTTCCACACTGGGGGCGCGGCCATCCCAAAACTGGGCGATGTGGATGGCGGCGTTGTAGGTGGTGGGGGAACTGCGCCCACCGAGGCTGCCATCGTGCCCGGGCGAGAAAGGCAGGTTGTCCTGACCGAAGCCGTCGAGCTTGTGGCAGGAGTTGCAGGAGATTTTTTCTCCCTTGGAAATGCGGTTCTCAAAGTAGAGCATCCGGCCCAGATTGATCTTGGCGTCGGTGAGTTCGTTGTCTGCGGAGGGAGCGGACTCCGGCAGGGGGGCGAACATGGGGAGGAAGGTGTTGACCAGGTCATCCTGGGCAACGAGGGGACTGCCGGTGGCGGCGACGAGGAGGAGAAGTGAGAGCGATTTTTTCATGGAGATCGGTTAGAACAGCGGGGTGGGTACGAAAGTGAAGGCGAGTTGGTTGCCGCGAACAATCAAAAAGTGGAATGGACGTTTGAATTAAGGTGGCGAGGGGCTCCAACGCGATTGAATCTCACCTTCAGAAGAGTGGCTGACCCAGCGCAGACGAAGACTGAGATCGGCAGCTAGTCGCTGCCTGAGGGCATCTCCTTTTTCTGGACCGAGAACGCAAAAGGCGGTGGCCAGGGCGTCACTGTGGGTGGCATCGGGGGCGATGACGCTGCAGCTGACGTCCTGGGTGAGGCCGAGACCGGTGAGGGGTGAGACGATGTGGGAGTAGCGTCGGCCGTCGATTTCAATGGATTGATGCCAACCGCCGGAGGTGGAGACGGCTTGGTTGCTGAGATGGATGAGCGTTCCGGGGTCGTCTGCACTGGCTTGCAGTTTGATTTCCCAACCGGTCATCCCGGGAGGGGGATCTCCGGCGCGGATGTCGCCTCCGGCGCGGACGATGGCGCGAGGAAAACCGGCTTCATGGAGGAGACGCAGCATTTCGTCGGCGGTGTAGCCTTTGGCGATGCCGCCGTAGTCGAGCAGCAAGCCGGTGGGGAGGCGCAGACGATGGGCGGGGGCGTCCACTTCCACTTGGTGCCAGTCGATGCGGGAGAGGCTGTCGGCGAGGCGATCCGTCGGTGGCAGGCGGCGGACGGTGCGGGTGCGGCGCCAGAGGCGGGAAAGGGCTCCGCTGGCAGGATTGAAGGCTCCGCCGGTGGCGGTAGCGAGGTCGAGAGCGCGCTGGGTGAGGTCCAGCATGGGGGGGCTGGCAGGCTGCCAGTCTGGCGCGGCGCGGATGAGGCGGTTGAGTTCGGAGTTGGGCTCGTAGTCGGAAAAGATGGCCTGTAGCTGTTGAGCGCGGGTAAAGGCGGTGGCGGCGGCGCGGCGGGCGGGCGCTTCTTCGGCGGCGTACAGCGCGATGTGGAAGGTGGTGGCCATGACCGGGGCGGAGAAGTCCCACCGCTGGAGGGCGGTGGGGGTGGATTCTCCGCTGGGGCTGGCGGTGGGCAGGCTGGCCGTGGCGCAGGCGATGCCGAGGATGCGCAGGATGCGGCGGGGTGAGCTGGCGGGGGCGCTATTCTTTGGCGACGCCGTTGTTCCAGGCTTCATTCATTTCCTCCACGGTGGGAATTTCCAGCGGGCGGACGATGCGGAAGCCGAGCCAGACGGCATCGGTGAGGTACCAGATGCTTTTCGGCAGCTGGGGGTCTTGCTGCTTCCACAGGGGATCGGAGAAGGTGCGGGCGGCACTGCGGAGATTGTCGGGATCGTCGTCGTAATGACCGCCACGGGCGACGTGGGGGTAGGCGGTTTTGGAGCGGATCCAGGTGTTGTCGATGACGCCATCGGCGGCTTGGGCGGCCCAGTTTTTGTAGGTGTCGGGGTAGTATTGATCGAGGGTCCATTCGGCGACGTTGCCGTACACATCGTAGAGGCCCCAGGGGTTGGGCTTTTTCTTGCCGACCTTGGAGTATTGGAAGTTGTCGGCGTTGTCGAAGAACCAGGCGTAGTCTTCGAGCTGGGCGGGATCATCCCCGAAGAAGTAGGCGGTGGTGGTGCCAGCACGGGCGGCGTATTCCCACTCGGCCTCGGT
>JAGRPD010000415.1 GCA_020439875.1 Verrucomicrobiales bacterium | reverse complement strand
GACCGGGGGTCATGGTTTTGACGAGGTCGATGCCGGCGTCGCGGAGCAGGGTGCCGGCGTTGATGACGAGGTTGCTGTAGGAGCTGAGGCGGGTTTCATAACCGCCGCCATGCGGGCCGAAGGCTTCCTCGGTGGGAACATAACCAACGCAGCCGTTGGCGAGTTCCACCGGGTAGGTGAAGGGGAAGGGGCTGGCGGCTTTGATGTCGAGGCCGAGCTGCACGAAGTATTCGGCGGGGTTGGTGACGAAGACGGTGGGGCCGACTTGAATGGTCTGAACTTCGACTTCGACGTTGGGTTCGACTTCGATGAGATGTTCCAGCATGAGGATTTCTTTAGCGAAGGTCCAATCGGTGGTGTCGCCCTTGGGTTTGCCTGCGGCGACGAGTTCGCGACTGTGGGCGAGGCGTTCGGCGGAGGGCTTGCGGCGCGGGATGGTGAAGACGTTTTGGCGTTGGTCGAGCACGGCGTCTTCGGCGGTTTCCATGCCGAGCAGGACTTTGACGACCTCGGCACCGATGCGGCCGCCGACGAGGCGCGAGGATTCCTCGCCGGTTTTTTGGCGGAATTTGTTGAGGTTGTCCACCTGGGTGATGTCGCCGCAGGCACCCTGGAGGAAAACCACGGGGCTCTTGCTTCCCATGGCTCCCTGGATGACTTCCTCCATGAAGCAGATCCAGTTGGCGGAGATGCCGGGGGGGCTGGCGGTGGCGTGGCAGGCGAAGTTGACGATGCTGCCGAGCAGGACGCCGTTTGCATCCCAGGCTCCGATGACGCCGACTTCGGGATCGATGGGGCCGGCGTATTCGAGCATGTCGGGATTGCCGGGGCGGGGATGGCTGTAGGACAGACCGTTCTTCATGCGCAGGCGGCGGTTGAAGGAGACGCTGTCTTCTTTTCCCGAGCCAAAACCGATGCGGGCGGGCACGGCGCTGCGGCTGGCGAGGGTGACGGCTTCGACGATCTGATGGGTGACGTGCTGGAGGAAACCGGCGTCGGCGCAGGAGGAGTCTTCATAGGCGAGCTGTTTCACCAAGTCGCCGGCTTTGTCATACTGACCGGGCTGGACCATGCCGATGGGGCCGGAGGAGTGGGAATGGGAGGCTCCGATGAGCACGCAGTCGCCGGGGATGCCGGTGGCTTTTTCGATCTGGGCGCGGGCATCGAGCACGACGGCGCGGGAGATCATGAGGGTGTCGAGCCCGACGAGGGCGACCTTCTTTTTGCCATCGTCAAAAACGGCGGCCCGCACCTTGCAGGGGTCGTGATAAATTTGGTGGAACACTTTTCCATAACCGCCGGGCCGTTCGGCGCCGATGCCGGGGGTGATGTCGCGCTCGGCGAAGCCGGCTTTGATGGCGGCTTGGGCGGGCAGGGTGGCCAGAAGGAATGCGGTGAGGAGGAGTCGGGCTTTCATGCGTGGGTGGAGGGTAACAAAGAAGGGGTGATGGGCGTCAAGCCTCATCGCGCTCGGTTCAGCGCGGGCCGGGGGTGTTGAGGTGGGGAGCGTCGTGGGCCGAGCCGGGCGGTGTGCCGCGGAAGGAATCGCGGTCGCCCTTTTTGAGCAGCGACTCACCGGTTTCGCGATCGAAAGAATCGGCGGAGATGTTTTCGGGAACGTCGTCGCCAGTTTGCTCGGTCCACGCATCGAGCAGGGAAGCGAGCCGCGCCTTCACGGCGGCGTAGTCGGGATCGGCGGCCAGATTGTGGAGCTGCTTGGGATCGGCGGCGGTGCGGTAGAGTTCTTCGGTGGGGCGCGGGGCCTGAAAAACATCGGCCTGCGCGTCATTGAGGCGGTTGGCGTCGCGAGCGGATTTGAGGCTGGTGAAGGAGGGCGAACGGACGGAATCGGCCGGGCCTTGCGAGGCGAATTGGGGGCGGTTGTTGCGCAGGTAGAGGAAACCTTCGGAGCGGATGGCGCGGCCATGCGCCTCGTAGTCGTGCCAGTTGTGCTCGGAGAAAACATGCTGCCTGACGATGGCGGAGGGGTCTTTCAAAATGGGCAGGAGACTGACGCCCTGAAACGATGCCGGGGCCTGGACGCCGGCGGCTTCGAGATAAGTGGGCGCGAGATCGATGGCGCTGGCGAGGCTTTCGGTGGCGGCACCGGGTTTTTCCAGTCCGGCGGGCCAGTGGGCGACGAGATAGGTCTTCATGCCGGAATCATGCAGACGGGTTTTGGCGCGGGGGAAAGGCCGGCCGTTGTCGGCGAGGATAAAGATCAGCGTGTTGTCGAGCGTGCCTTCTTTTTCCAATTCGGCGACGACTTGGCCGATGTAGTGATCGAAGCGGGTGACCTCGTTGTAGTACGAGGCGAGGTCCTCACGGGTGGCGGCGTCATCGATGAGATAAGGCGGCACGACCACGTCTTCGGGGCGGTGTTTGGGGCCGTATTCCTCGGGCCGCCATTCTTTGTCGGCATCCCAGTCGCGATGGGCGTCGTTGGCGGCGAACCAAAAGAAGAAGGGTTTGTCTTTGGGCCGCTGCTGCACGGTCTGCACCCACTGGGCGTGGCCGCCGCTGTTGCCCTTGATTTTGCCGGGGTCGATCAGGTCGAAGGCAGGGGGCTGCGGGGACTCGCCCGAGGCGGTCATGTGGTTTTTGCCGACGAGCGCGGTGTAGTAGCCGGCCTCGCGAAGCAGCCGGGGAAACCAGGGCAGGTGGGCGGAGATGGGCTGGTGCAATTCGGAGGCGCGGCCATTGTTGTGCGGGTAGCGGCCGGTGATGATGCTGGAGCGGCTGGGGCTGCAACTGCTGGCGGTGAGGTAGGCCTCGTCAAAACGGCGGCCCGTGGCGGCGAGGCGGTCGATGGTGGGTGTGCGCGCGGCGGCGTTGCCATAGCAGCCGATGTCATTCCAGCTCACGTCATCGGCGATGAAGAGGATCATGTTGGGCCGGTCGGCGGCGCGGGCGTGGAGCAGGCAGGCGGTGAAAAAAAAGAGCAGGCTGAGGCGGCGGAGGGGCATTCCAACACAACGCGGTTTCCCGCTGATCTTTCAATCGCCGCCCCGGAGTTCCGGCTTGATTGGCGGGGGAGAAATCGATTAGACAGCGGCATGCGATATTTGAAATGGATCGGGCTGCTGCTGATTTTGAGCGGGAATTTTCCGCTGGGTGCGGAGGCGGTGAAGGATCGTGAAGGGGCGGTGCGCGGGGATGCGGCGGCGATGCGGGAGGATGCGCGCTGGATTTACAACGACATCGAGAAGGGCTTTGCGGAATCGAAAAAAACCGGCAAGCCGCTGCTGGTGGTGCTGCGCTGCGTGCCGTGTCTGGCCTGCATGGGCATGGATGCGGAGGTGCTGAAATCCGCCGCGCTGCAACCGCTGCTGGACGCCTTCATCTGCGTGCGGGTGATCAACGCCAATGCGCTCGACCTGACGCGTTTTCAGTTCGACTACGATCTGTCCTTTTCGACGCTGTTTTTTGAGCCGGACGGCACGCTGCTGGCGCGTTTTGGATCGTGGAAACACCAGAAGGACAAAGAGGAGACCTCGCTGGCATCCTATCGCGCCACCTTGCAAAAGGTGCTGGAATTGCATCGCGCCTATCCAGACAACCTGCCGGGATTGAAAGGCAAGCAGGGCCGGGAGACGCGGTTTGCGACGCCGGTGGAGATCCCGGCGCTGGCGGCGAAATATGGGCGGGAGTTGGACTGGCAGGGCGAGGTGGTGAAGAGCTGCGTGCACTGCCATCAGGTGGGTGACGCGCTGCGGGCGGACTTTCGCGAGCGTGGCGAGACGATTCCTCTGGCGCTGATTTTTCCGATGCCGGGAATGGAGTCGCTGGGGGTGATGCTGGATGCGGAGACGGCATCGACCGTGGCGGAAGTGCGCGCGCTTTCCCCGGCGAGTGCCGCTGAATGGAAGGCGGGGGATGAGATCGTGGAACTCGATGGCCAGGTGATCGCCTCGGCGGCGGATCTGGCCTGGGTGCTGCATCACGCGCCGGAGCAGGGATCCCTCAACGCCACGGTGAATCGCGACGGCGGGCAGATCGGTTTGCGGCTGGTCCTGCCGCCGGAGTGGCGCTATGGCACGGACATTTCACGGCGGGTGGGCACTTGGCCGATGCGGGCGATGGCGCTGGGCGGACTGAAATTGGAATCGCTCAGTGAAGAAGAACGCCAAACGCTGGGCGAGCTGCCGGGTCCGCTGGCGCTGCGGGTGGCGGGACTGGGCAAGTTTGGCCCGCATGGAGCGGCGCGGAAGGCGGGATTTCAGCAGGGCGACATCCTGGTGAGCGTGGCGGGCATCGAACGCGACATGGGCGAGGGCGAACTGATCGGCCGTCTGCTGCAGGCGCATCCGAAGCCCGCGCAAATCGAGGCAACGGTGCGGCGGGGAAATCGAAACGTGACGCTGAAGCTGCCGGTTCAATGAGGCGATGCCGAGGGGCGCATTGGGAGTCAGTTTTTTGGGGTCTGGTGCGTTTCACGGATTGCATGGATTTTTTTCTCGAATGAGTGGTCGAACGATCATCGGATGGATTTGTGGATGTCTGGGCTTGGTGACCTCGGCAGAGGGGGGCGTCGGAGAGACGGCGTTTCTCGACCGGCATTGCACCGAGTGCCATGACGCGGAGGTGAAGAAGGGCGGGCTGGATTTGACGGCGCTGTCGCTGGACCGGCTGGAGCCCGGAGCGATGGCGCGCTGGGTGCAGGTGTTTGACCGGGTGGTGGCGGGGGAGATGCCGCCGAAAAAGAAGCCGCGGCCTGATGCGGGCGCGCAGGACGAGTTTCTGGCGGTGCTGGCGGAGAGCCTGACCGCTGCGGATGAGGCGCACAAGGGCACGGTGCTGCGGCGGCTGAACCGGGTGGAATTTGAAAACACGCTGAACGATCTCTTCGGCACGCGGGTGGAGCTGGCCGGGATGCTGCCGGAGGACGGGCGGGCGCATGAGTTTGACACGGTGGGGGAGGCGCTGGGGATGTCGATGGGGCACCTGCAGCGGGTGATGGATGCGGTCGATGCGGTGATGGATGCGGCGATCGCGTCAACGACCGCGCCGCCGGAGGTGAAGACGCTGCGCGCCAGTTTCGCGACGGATGCCGACAGCCGGAAGTTCATCGGCAGTCAGTGGCTGAAGCGTGACGACGGAGCGGTGGTGATGTTTCAAGCGCTGGGTTATCCGACAGGGACGCTGAAGAGCGCCAACGTGCGTGACGCGGGATTCTACAAGGTGCGCGTGACGGGGTATGCGCATCAGTCGCAGCGGCCGGTGACGTTTGAGCTGAACACGGACACCTTTGAGCGCGGCGCGGAGAAGCCCACGCTGGGCGCGTTTGCCTTCCGTCCCGGCGCGCCGCAGACGGTGGAGGTGCGGGCCTGGCTGCCGGCGCGTCACATGATTCAAATCCGACCCTGGGGAATCGCGGACGCGAACTATGAGATCAAAAAGTCCGGAGTGAAAAACTATCGTGGTCCCGGATTGGCGATCCAATCCATCGAGATCGAGGGACCGCTGACCGACGAGTTTCCGAGTCGCGGTCACCGGCTGTTGTTTGATGGCATCGAGCGCGGGTTGGATCCGAAATCGAAGCCCAACCGGCCTGTGTTTGGGATTCGCTCCGAAGATCCAAAGAGCGATGCCGCCCAGGCGCTGCGGCGGGTGGCGGAGGCGGCTTTTCGGCGGCCGGTTGCGGAAGGGGAGGTTGCGGATTTTGTGGCGTTGTTTGAAGCGGAGCTAACCCGCGGCGCCGATTTTGAATCCGCGTTGCGCGTCGCGGTGAAGGCGGTGTTTTGTTCGCCGGAGTTTCTGTATTTGCAGGAGCGCCCGGGGAAATTGGACGACGATGCCCTGGCGTCGCGCCTGTCTTATTTCCTCACACGCAGCGCGCCGGATGCGGAACTGTTGCAGGCGGCGGCGCAGGGGGCCTTGAGCGGGCAAGGCGGGG
>JAGRPD010000414.1 GCA_020439875.1 Verrucomicrobiales bacterium | reverse complement strand
CCCGTCTGGAGGGTCGCACGCCGACGGAGGTGGAGAATGACTTCCCCAAAATCGAAGATGGCGTGCGCGGCATGGCCTTCATCGAGGCGGTGGTAGCCTCCGGCAAAAACAATGCGGCCTGGACCAAGGTGGAGGCTTAATTCCAAACGCTCGATCGAGTCCGATCGAATCCCTGTGCGGGCCGCCTGGAGACGGGCGGCCCGTTTTTTCTGCATTCTATGCCAAGTTCAGGCTTCTTCATGCGTTGCTAGTGGTGATTGCGGTCTCCATTTCGCGTTTTCTTGTCTCCATGCGTTTGTTTTCTTCTGGATTGAGGTGCCTTTACGTCATCGTTGGGGTTGGTGTGGTGAGCGGGCTAGGGGTGGCGGAGGAATCAGAGGTGCCCGAGCGCGCCAAGGCTGGAGAGGCGCAGGTGCCGGATCGGGTGGTGAGTGAGTCCCAAGAAGAGGCAGGCAAGCTGAAGGCCAAGACCTTGTACAAAGTCTCGGGGCCATGGGGAGACCTGGAATACTACATGATTTACGTCACTGCGCCAGACGAGTACCTGAAGTATTGGCCGATGCCGACCGAGGTGACCGAGTGGTATTTCGGCCGGGCGAAAGCGGAGGATGCGCAGCTTTTCATCCGCGAGCTGAACATCAGTGATGAACGGATCGATGGCGAGCAGCCCTCAGCCCGATTTTTTGAGAATGCGGGAGATCTCATCTTATATCCGAACCGGGCGCTGGTGCTGTCTTTGACGGACGAGCAGCGGCAACGGGTGGCGGAGCGATTGGTGCGGGATCCGCGCAATCGATTTTACACGGATCCCGTGGTGGTGGAGTCCGGAGATCCCGAGACTTGGTTTCGCGATGCGGGGCTGAACGAAGAGACGGTCAGCACGCTGGCCAAGCTCTGCTATCGACGTGGCAGCACGGTGCTCTTCAGCGATGTGCCGTATGCGTTGTCTCGACAAAAAACGCTGGAGGAACGGAGGAATCTGGTGCGGGCCATCACAAGGACGCGATCCCTGGTGCTGCGCCTCGCAGTCGGCGGTGGATCGAAGATGGAGGACATCGTGAACTACTGGACGGCGGGGCACAAACGCAAGGACCTGCTGCCTATTTTGCGGTCGGTGGTGGAGGTGCCGGAGGTGGAGCGCATCGATGTGGTGCATCTGCTGCCGCCGACGCCCCGCATGCTGCTTTACACTTTTCCCAGTCTCGCCTCGGCGGTGACGGGGGAGCTGAAGGACTGCCACTGGACTTCGACCAATTTTTTCCGCGAGGTGCCGGAGGGAGTCATCAGTGAGTGGGCGGTGCGGGGGGAGCGGATGTTTGCGGAAATGGAACCCGCGACGGGTGAGCCGCGCTTTGGAGACACCATCGTGCTCTATGAGCGGGAGACGGACCGCATCCTGCACTCCATGACCTACATCGCGGCGGATGTGGTGTTCACCAAAAATGGTAACTCGCTGTTTCGCCCCTGGGTGCTGATGCGCTACGCCGATGTCGTGGCTCGGTTCGCCTACGGTCAGGAGACGGTGGCACGGATTTTCCGCCCGACTTCCTGACGCGATGGCCGGGCCCTGTAGAGGCGGGCAGTGACCGCCTTGGGGGGGAGGGTGACGGGGTGAGGTGGGCTGTAGCGGCGGTTGTGAAACCGCCGTGCGGCAGAGGAGCAATAGGAAAGCCGATGAACCGTGCAGTGCTCTCGAGTCTGCGCTGGTGAGTGAGACGAGGAATGGGACGATGAATGGGACGATGAGTGGGACGATG
>JAGRPD010000413.1 GCA_020439875.1 Verrucomicrobiales bacterium | reverse complement strand
GAGTGGGGAGTGGGGAGTGGAGAGTTGGGCGGGCAGTGACCGCTGGGGTGGGACGGGGATTGATGGCGGAGGGGGGGGCCGCTGGGCGCGCAGGAAATGGTGTCATTTTCCCCTTCTAGAAAGCCGGGGAATCAGGCAGAATTCGAGTTTTTCCCCCTTTTGTCATGACTCTGATTCGCCGCGCTGCGGCTGCGGTTGTTTTGCTGTTTGGCTGCACCTTGCTTCGTGGTGCGGTGACGCAGGATTTTGTGGTGGATTTGAAAGCGACGGTCTCCACCACGGCGCCGCACATCGTGCTGAGCTGGACGCAGCGGGTGCAAAGCAACATCACCGCGCAGAAGATTCACCGCCGCCTGAAGGGGGAGACGACCTGGGTGAAGCTGGCGGATCTCACCACCACGCAGACGAGCTACACCGACACGACGGCGACGGTGGGCGTGGAGTACGAGTACTGGATGGAGCGCACGCTGTCGGGGCTGACGCCGAACACGGCGATGGGTTATCTCAGCGCGGGCGTGGAGGTGCCGGAGGTGCAGGACCGCGGCACGCTGCTGCTGCTGATCGATGACACGATGGAGGCGCCGCTGGCTCCGGAGATCGATCAGTTGAAGGCGGATCTGGCGGCCGACGGCTGGACGGTGCAAAGCATCACCGCGCCACGCGGCGGCACCGCGATCAGCACGAAGGCGCTCGTCAGCTCCGCCTACAGCGGTGATCCCGCAGGCGTGAAGCAGGTGTATGTGCTGGGCCATGTGCCGGTGCCCTATTCGGGGCGGCACGCGCCGGACGGCCATAGCAACCATGTCGGTGCCTGGGCGGCGGACGGTTATTACGGAGAAATGGACGGCACCTGGACGGACACGACGGTCAACACCACGACGCCGGCGCGCGATGAAAACGACAACGTGCCGGGCGACGGCAAGTTTGACCAAACGACCTTTCCCAGCCTGGTGGAGCTGGGGGTGGGCCGGGTGGACATGTATCGGCTGGGCCGTTCACCCTCGGCCATTTCCGCGACGCCGGAGGTGGAGATCTCGCTGCTGCGCCGTTACCTGAACAAGGCGCATGAATACCGGCACAAGATCAAACGCTACGCGGCGATCCCGCGCCGCACGCTGATTCGCGACGGCTTTGGCCACGCCTTTTCCAGTGAGCCGTTCGCCGTCACGGCCTGGGCCGGGGCCTACGGTGTGGTGGGGCATCCGCCCGCTTCAGCGATTGATGCCGCGCCCTCTTACACTTGGTTCACGCCGACGTACGCCGGTGGCCAGGATTACCTGTGGGGTCATGGCTGCGGCGGCGGCAGCTATCAGTCGGCCAACAGTTTTGGCAATTCCTCCGACTTTGGCCACAAGACCAGCCGCGTGGTGTTCACGACGTTGTTTGGCTCGTATCACGGTGACTGGGATTCCGACAGCAACCTGATGCGGTCGGCGCTGGCGGGCAATCCGGATGGGGATTCGCTGAGTCTGTGCTGCTTTTGGCAGGGGCGGCCGAATTACTTTGTGCACTCACTGGGCATGGGGGAGACGCTGGGTCACATGACGCGGGAATCGATGAATGCGGGGATGACGGGTGGGGGGAGTTATGTGCCGGGTGGCTCGTCCTTCCGCGGCACGCATGTGGGGCTGCTGGGGGATCCGGCGCTGCGCATGCATCAGGTGGAGCCGCCGCGCAGGCTGGCCGCGCGCAGCTTGTCGGGCCAGGTGGAGCTGAGCTGGGCGGCTTCGACCGAGAGCGGATTGCAGGGCTATCATGTCTATCGCGCGGCGACGGTGGCGGGTCCCTTTGTCAAACTCACCGCAACGCCGCAGGCGGGCACGACCTACACCGACACCACGGTGACGCCCGGCAGCAGCTACGCCTATCTGGTGCGCACCCTGAAGCTGGATGACGTTCCCGGTGGCTCGTATTTCAATCTGAGCGTCGGCTCGGGGGTGGCGATCACGGCCAGCGGCGCGGCCTCTTCGCCGCCGCTGAATCCGACGGAGTTGGTCCTCGTCTCCCAAACCAGCTCCACCAACGCGCAACTGGCGTGGCAGGACAATGCCAGCGATGAAACCAACTACCGGGTCGAGCGCAAGGTCAACGCGGGTGGGGCGTGGACCCCGCTGAGCACGCTGCCGGCCAATGCCACGAGCTTCACGGACAACGGCCCGTTCACGCATCTCGACGCCTATTTTTACCGGGTCATCGCGCTGAATGCGGCGGGGGATTCTCCGCCTTCAAATGTCGAGTCCTTTGAGGCGAGCGCGGGTTTCATCGAGATGTCGGAGCGGGTGGTCACGGCGGACAAATCGGCGGGCACGGTGACGGTGATGGCGAAGCGGTTCGGCGGTGCGACCGGCGCGGTGACGGTGAATTTCGCGACGTCCAACAGCGTCGCCACCGCAGGCACGCACTACACCAGTCAGAGCAGCAGTCTGACCTGGGCGGATGGCGAGGCGGGGGAAAAACCGATCACCATCACCCTGGCCAACACGGCGAGCCCGCAGCAGGAGCGGCAGTTTTTTGTCACCCTCACCAGTCCGGGCAACGGCGCGCGGCTGGGTGTCTTCAACCGCACCTCCGTGCTGATTCAGGATGCGAGCGCCACACTGAGCGCGCCCTGGTCGCAGTTGCTGCTGGGCGCGGCGGCGTCGTATCCCTACGGCACCACGGCCTACAGTGGCGAGGCGTCCGACGCGGAGGGTTTCCTGGGCTCGACGATGATTGGCGGTCGCCTCTCCAGCGGCGGCACCACGGACTCCGGGCGCTTCATTTATCAGGAGCACAGCGGGGATGGCACGCTGACGGCGTATGTGCGCACCTCGCTGCCATCGCATTCGAATTCCCGCCTGGGACTGATGGTGCGGGCCTCGACAGCGTCGAACGCGAAGATGGCGGGTGTGATGGCGAACTCGAGCACGAGCACGACGGGTTATGGAACGCGGCTGGTCTATCGCTCCGGCACGACGATGGCGGAGACGCCGACTTCCACCAACCAACTCGTCACCCCCTGCTGGCTGCGGCTGACCCGGTTGGGCGATCTGTTTTTGGCGGAGCATTCGACCGATGGCACAACGTGGACGGGCGTCGGCCAGGCCACGGTGGCCGGGATTCCCGCCACGGCGTCCTGGGGGCTCTTCGGCATGGCGGGGGCGGTCGCGCTTTCCTCCGACTACAGCGCGAACTATCAACTGGGGGGATTTGAAACCGTGAGCTTCGGTGGTGTGCCGGTGCCGACGACGCCGGACGGCGTGACCATCACGACGGTGTCGAACAGCTCCGTGACGCTGCAATGGAACACGCAGTCCTTCACCGCCAGCTACCTGGTGCAACGGCGCGCGGAGGGAGAGCACTTCACCACGGTGGCCACGGTGACGGCAAATGCCTCGTCCCCGACGCAATCAATCACCGATGCCATCGACGGCGACAGCGCGTATGAGTATCGCGTCATTGCGGCGAACTCGGCGGGTGAGAGCGCTCCCTCCGCCGTGGTGAGCGTGGTGACGCCGCCGGGGGATGTGGAGATTTCACTCACGCCGGAGGCGGATGCGACGGTGTATTTTGCGGATCCAAACAGCAACTTCGGGGCCAGCGATGTCGTGACGGTGGGTGGCACCGATCCGGTGGACAGCGATCTGAGCACCAGCGCGAAGTCCTACCTGCGCTTCAACATGGCGGGACTGCCGACGGGAATGAAGAGCGCGCAACTGCGGCTCACGCATGTGGCCAATCGTCTGCTGGCCGAAGCCGGCTACTACTACATGTCCACCGTGGCCCTGACGGACGATGCCTCCGACGCATGGAATGAAGGCACGCTCACCTGGACCAACGCACCGCAGAACGACACCGCGGGTGTGAACCTGCTCGCGCCGACTTCGTCGCTCGGCTTCGGATTTTTGTCCACGCTGCCCGCAGCGGGAGGCGCGTCCACCTTCTCCATGAACCTGGCCAACCTGCAATCCTCAGTCGGGGCCAACGATCTGCTCACGCTCGTTTGTTTTGGTCCCTTCGCCACGGCGCAGGTGGATTGGGCGTCGAAGGAGCACGCCAGCTTTGACGCCCCCACGCTGCGCATGACCTTCACCAACCCGTTGCCGCGGCGGCCCGGCTTTTTGACGGTGATTCCGGGAACGGGCAGCAGTCTGGTGCTGAACTGGATCGATGGGGCCGACGATGAAACGGGGTTCACCCTCGAAAGACGCGCAGCCAATGGCGAGTGGATGCCGCTCACCAGCCTGCCTCCCAATTCCACCACCCACACCGACAGCACGGCGCTGCCGGGCGTGATTTATGAGTATCGCATCCGGGCGAGCAACAGCTTTGGCGACTCCGAGTGGACGGTGGCCGCCAGCTCGCTGCGCACTCCGGCGGCGCTCATCACCGACGCGGTGATTTCGGAAAATGGAACCACCGCCACCGGTGCGGGCGCGCCGCCGAACAACAGCTACGTGCCCACCAGTTTGCAGTATTTCCCGGCGGTGCGGGATTTTGTCACCGACACCACCCTCAGCACCTCCGCGTTGCGCAACAACGCCACCACCTGGCGCGGATTTCAATTCACCACGGGGGCGAATCCCATCGTCATTCACGAACTCGCGCGCTGGGTGCTGAGCGGCAACACCCAGCAGCACGGCGTGCGCATTGTCGATGCGGCCACCAAGCTGACGGTGCCGGGCGCGGAGGTGCAGGTGGATACCGCGGGCGCGGCGGTCGGCTACAAGTACGCGCCGTTGGCCGCGCCGGTCACGCTGCCTGCGGGCACGGCGTTTTATTTGGTGAGCGAGGAGTTCAACGGCGGTGACACCTGGTATGAAGGCAACTGCACGCTCACCTGCGACAGCAGCGTGGCGAGCATCGATCAATCCGTGTGGTCGGACAGCTCGGGCACGGTTTTCACACTGAACAACGGGCCCAACAACAGCTACATCCCGGTGGCGTTTCGGTATTCGGACGTGCCGGTGCCGTTTGCCACGGGTCACGGCATGACGCGCCTGCGCAATGACCTCACCGCCTGGCTCGGCATGGAGATCGAGGTCGGCGCGGACCCCATGAAAATCACGCACCTGGGGCGCTGGGTGGCACCGGGCAACAGCAGCAACCACTCGATGCGGGTGGTGAATGCGGGCGGCGGTATCGTGGCGGCAGCCTTGGTGCCCACCACCGGCATCCCGGCCGGTCAGTTCAGCTACACCGCCCTGGCCAGCCCGGTGACGCTGGACGCGGGCGCGGTGTATTACGTGCTGAGCCGCGAGAACGCGGGGGGCGATCTGTGGTACGACTTTGCCACCGCCGCACCCGGCACGGCCACGCCGTATCAGCTCTGGCTGCTGGCCCACGGCCTGCCGATGGATGCCAGTGGCGCGGGCAGCGCTGTGGCGGACCCCGCCTCCGACGGACTGCCGAATCTCATCAAGTACGCGCTCGGGCTGGACCCTGCGGTGACGGGCCATGGCGGGCGGCTCAGCTACGGAACGCTGGAGGATGCGGGCAACACTTACCTGACCCTGACCTACACCCGGCCCGAGCCAGCTCCGCCAGACCTCAGCTACACCGTGGAAGCCAGTCCCGACCTCAGCCCCGCCTCCTGGACCAGCGCGACCGTGGTCGGCGTCAGCAGCATCGTCAACGGCAGCACCCGCACCATCACCGTCCGCGCCACCCCGCCCATGACCGGCGGCAACCGGCACTTCCTGCATTTGAAGGTGACGCAGTAGCGGCTTGGAGGGGCGCTGCAGCTGGGGGGGCGGATTATGCTGGGCAGTCTGCGGGTCCCGTGCTAGGTGCGGGCATGCGCCCTTGGCTGGAACTGGCTCGAATCTCCAATCTGCCCACAGTGTGGACCAATGTCCTGGCTGCCTGGCTGCTCGCGGGCGGTGGTTGGCGGGATCCACGCTGGGGTTGGTTGCTGATCGGAGGCAGCCTGATTTACACCGCAGGCATGATCCTCAATGACGTGCTGGATGCGGCCTTTGATCGGCAGCATCGGGCGGAGCGTCCGATTCCCCGAGGTGCGGTGAGCCGACGGGCAGCGGCTTGGGGCGGCGGTTTTTGTCTGGTGGCGGGTGCGGGGGTGATGATCGGCCCGGGCGGAGCGGCCTGGAGTTGGGTGCTCGGTCTGGTGGCGGTGGTGTTGCTTTACGATGCCTACCACAAGCCGTGGGCGGGGTCGGTGTGGATCATGGGAGCCTGCCGCACGATGCTTTATTTGAGTGCGGCTTCCTCGGTGGCGGAGTCGCCCCTTGCGGTTTTGGCACCGGCTTTGGCCATCGGAGCCTACGTGGTAGGTCTCAGTCTGGTGGCGCGTCGCGAGGCACCGGGCGCGGCTCGTGGGTTGGCGGGCTTACCGCCCTTGCTGCTGCTGGCCCCGATTTTGCTGGCGCTGGCGGTCGGTGCCAAGCAGGGACTGTCCGTGCTGGTGCTGGCACTGGCGGCAGGGTTGTTGATCTGGGTGAGCCGTGCCATTTCCCTGATGCGGCGGCGACCGCCTGCCACCATCGGACCGGCGGTGGGGCGATTGCTGGCGGGCATCGTCTGGGTGGATGCGCTGGCGCTGGCTCCGGTGCAGACGGGGCTGTCGCTCGCTTTTGTTGCTCTGGTGCCGTTGCTGATGCGCTGGCAGCGCTGGGTGGCGGCGACGTGAGCCGCTGCCTCAGGGCGAGAGCAGGCCTTTGCCTCGCAGCCAAGTTTCCAGCAGGTCCGACCACGGGTGCAGCACGGGGTCATTGAGCGCGAAACCCACGCCGTGGCGGCCCGGCTCAAAGACGTGCATTTCTGCAGGCACGCCGTGGGCCCGGCAGGCGAGATAAAACGACACCGCGTTCTCGGCGGGCACCACCGTGTCTTCGGTGGTTTGGAACAAGAAGATCGGCGGGGTTTTTTCGGTGACCCGGTTTTGAGTGCTCAAAAAATTGGCCAGTTCCTCTTCCTCCGCTCGAGGGCCGAGCAGATTTTTCCGTGAGCCCGCGTGATGAAAGGGACCGGTCATGTGGATCACGGGATAGGTGGGGCAGGCGACGGTGGGGCGCGCGCTTTCTTGATCGATGGCGTCATTCGTCATGCCCTCGGGGCGCTCGTCAAACAGTGTGGCAGCCATGGAGGTGAGGTGGCCGCCGGCTGAAAAACCGATGATGCCCAGCCGATCAGGATCGATGCCGTAGTCGGCTGCGTGATGTCTCACCCAGCGGATGGCGCGCTGCACATCGATGAGCTGCACGGGGTAGTGGTAGCCCTTGCTTCCCAGACGGTAGTGGAGGACAAAGGCCGTCACCCCACGGGCCACCATCCATTGGGCAATCTGATCTCCCTCATGATCGACGGCCAGACCTCCGTATCCGCCACCTGGGCAGACCACAAAGGCCGTGCCCTGGCTGACCTCGGGCTTGGGGCGGTGGATCAAAAAGTAGGGTTGATCCGAGTCGGAGTCTCCCTGGGCCAGCGGAGCACCTTCGGGCCAGAGCAGCTGCTTTTCAGGTTCCGCAGCGGACGCCACGAGCAGGGACGAGAGAGAAAGGGCGAGGAGGAGGGATTTCATGCAGAGACCTTCAACGCCTCGCCGCATCGGCATCTCTCCGCGCAAAGTTCGGGATCGCTTTCTCGATGGGCGGATTTTTGAATTCGCGATGGAAAGAGGCTTGTGCTGCTGCTTGTTTTTCGCAAGAATGCCGTGCAATGAGTTCCACCCCTCCTCCTCCTCCTCCCGGAAGCCCCTCGAAGGGCATGTCTGGCCTCGCCAAAGTTGGCATTGGTTGTTTTATTCTCGTGGCCGTCCTGGCCGTGGGCCTAGCTCTGGTGGCTCCCAAGCTGATCACAAAGATCAAGGAGTTATCCGAGGATCCGACCAAGCTGGTGGTTTGGGGATTGGAGAAGGACGATCGGGTGGAAGTGCTGGAGCAGAATAGCGAAAATCAGCAGGTGCGATTTCGCATCAAGAAAACAGGCGAAGAATTGACCGTCGATCTGAAGGGCACCCGCGATGGGAAACCGCTTTTCACCAACAGCAAAGGTGAAGAGGTGCGATTGGAAACGAACGACTCAGGGGAGTATGTGCTGGTGCCCGTGGCCAACGAAAACGCGGCCGCCGAGGCTCCGGCGGCTCCCGCTGCTCCACCCGCAGCGGCAGGCTCAGGTCAGTAGAGGCCACGTTCCAAATACAATCCCGCAGCAGGTGCCATGTTTTGGCACTGAGGTCCGTGCGGATCGCGCAGCAGGTCCGCCAGCCAATCGAGGCTGGCGCGTCGGCGACCGATCTGCATGAGTGCCCCAACGATGAGGCGCATCATGTGGTAAAGAAAGGCGTCGCCTTCGACACGTAAGGTGAGGAGGTTTCCGTTCTCGCTCCATTCCAGCCAACGCAAGGTTCGGGTGTGGCCGCTGGTGTCGCGGCGGCGCTCGATTTCGGTGATGCGCCCGGGATTGGCGGAGAGGCGGACGAAGTTGTGGGTGCCGCGGAGCAGGGGCAGAGCGGCGGCGAGAGCATCGAGATCGAGCGGGCCGGGCAGATGCCAGACGCGATCCGCGTCAAAGGCGGAAAGGCTGGCGGCGCGCTGGATGCGGTATTGATAAATTTTTCCACAGGCGCTGAGAGAGGCGTGGAAGTCAGGCTCGGCCGGTGTGACCTCAAGAATGCGGATGGTGCCGGGAAGGATCTGATTTAGACCGCCCTGCCAAGCTGAAGGGGGCAGGGGATGGGAGGTGGGGACATCGAAGTGAGCGGTCTGGCAGAGGGCGTGGACGCCGGCGTCGGTGCGGCTGCCGCCGTGGACGATGAGCCGCAACCGAGTGAGGCGGTGAATGGCGGCGTGGAGCTGATCCTGAATGCCACTCTCATCGGCCTGGCTCTGCCAGCCGCGCCAGGGAGTGCCGCAGTAGCTGAGGGTGAGGCGCAGCCGACGGTGTCCCGGTACGAGAGCCCCTGCTTCGCGCGGACGGACGTCGAGATCGGGAGTGGTCTCCGTTGCGACGTCCGCAGATTGTCTGGGGGGACTCGCCTTCAAAGCTTGGCTCCGAATCGCCTGATTGAGGATGAGTTGTCCTCAAGTCGGTCAGTTTTCTCCAACCGCTCCCGCGCACTCCCTGGAGAGAGTGCGGGGAGGACTGGCGGGAAGGGATTCAGGGTTTGCCCGTGCTGGCGGCAGGGCGGATGGTGACTTCCAGCGGGCTGGGCTGGTTGATCTGGTAAATCTCGGTTTCGAGTTCGGCAGCGCGTTGGGTGAGTTGGGCGGCCTTGGGGGTGAACTCGGTTTTTTCCCACTCGGCAAAGGCAGCCATGCCTTCATCGCCTTTTTCCCGTGCGGTGCGGAGACGGCCTTTGCGCTGGCCGTAGAGATCCCGCAGGGGACGGACGGCTTCATCGTTGCGTTTGCGATTCAGCTCAATGACGCGCATGGCCTGCTGGTAGGTGGGGGAGTCGGGGTCGGCCTCGATCTCGCCATGGACAGCGAGTTGGCGGTCGGTGAAGGTGTGCACGGCTTGGCCGTTGATGAGGAGTTCGTATTTGCCGGGGTTTAGACCCTGGGCGACGTGGGACTCCTGAGAGCCGGTGTGTCCGGCGCGCGTGATGCGGGCTCCGACGGGGGCGGCTTCAAAGATGGCCCAAGGCAGGCAGGTGGGGGTGACTTTGTAGCTGACGGCGTTGTCACCGCTGCGGCGGACGTCGGTGGTGGTTTTGGGGCTGAGGGATTTCCATTCGTCGCCGTCACGGCCGACGCCCGCGCGCAGGATGGAGGCGAGTTCGCCGGTCTGCTTGAGCAGGGAGTAGGCCATGACGAGCTGGCCGTCGGCACCGGGGTGGATGGCGTCGGGGATCAAGGTGAACTCGGGATCGCGGCGGCGCTCCTGAGTGGTGTCGGTGTTGAGCGGGCCAAATAGATCGACGAAGAGGTATCCGCGCTGGCGGGCGACTTCCTGGCCCCACTTGCCCATGTAGGCGAGCACGGCGTTGTAGTTGGTGGGGGTTTTTCCCCGGGCACGATCTGGATTGGCGGCGATCATGCTGTCAAAGGCCTCGTGATCGAACATGGTGGGGCTCATCAGGATGACGCGGCACTGGATGGCATCGAGGCGATCCAGGAGCTTGGTCATGTCGGCGGCGTAGGTTTGAAAAATCTCAGGGCTGAAGTCCTGGTAGCGACCGTCGTTCATGCCGAGCAGGATGGTGGCCACGGTGGGTTTGAAGGCGGCGATGTCGGGCTCGAAGCGATCCAGAGCATCCACGGCACGGTCGCCACTGACCCCGGCATTGCGGAAGTGGAGGCGGATGTTCGGGTAGCGGGTGTAGAAGAAATCTTCGACGAACTGGGTGTAGAGACACTGGTGGGTGATGGAGTCTCCGATGAAGAGGAAACGATCTCCGTCCTGCAATTGGAGGCCTTTGGTGCGGGCGGGCTCAGCGGCTTGAGGCGTGCGAGCGGCGGCTTTTCCTTTGGCTTTGCCCTTTGCGTTGGGTTTGGCTTTGGCGCTGGCGGCAGCCTTGGAGGGGGCCGGTGCCGCAGGGGCTGCGGCGTGGATCGTCAAAGGCGCTGCATTGGCGAGCAGGAGGAGGATGGTGAGAAGTTTCTTCATGAGGCGAGTTAAAACGCACCGGTGAGGCCAGGCATTGCAGCGGGGTGCGGGCTGGAGATGGCTTGCGAAACTTGGCGGTCAATTTGCTGCTGGATGATGCGGCCCAGTCCGTTTTAGTTTCATGATCCACGCACGAGGTCTCTGTCTGCTGCCCCTGCTGCTCGGTGCTGAGATGCCTGGGCAGGCTGAGGAAACATCCCCCCCCAAGGCTGCGGCGGAGGCACCCGTGGTGGCCCCCGCAGCAGCTCCGACAACGGGGATGAAGGAACGCACGGCAGCGCAGATGGCGCGGATGATGCGGCGCTCGCTGGTGACAATCCGGCAGCGCGGGCGAGATGGGGTGGATGGATTGGGCTCGGGTTTTGTGATCCCAGGGGAGGGGCTGATCGCGACGAACCTGCACGTCATCGGGGAGGCGCGGGGCCTGGAGGTGGAGCTGGGCGACGGAAGGCGGCTTGAGGTGGTGGCGGTGCACGCCACGGATGCGCACTGGGATCTGGCGGTGCTGCGGGTGGTGGCGAAGGATTTGAAACCGCTACCGCTGGGAGATTCCGACGTGGTGGAGCAGGGGGATCGAGTGGTGGCGATGGGCAATCCCCAAGGCCTGGAGTTCAGTGTGGTGGAGGGCGTGGTATCGGCGGTGAGAGAGCTGGAAATCGAGGACGATCTGGAGGTGCCGATGCTCCAGGTGGCGGTGCCGATCGAGCAGGGAAACAGCGGGGGTCCCGTGCTGAATCGCTGGGGAGAAGTGGTGGGCCTGCTGACCCTAAAATCGATGCGAACGGAGAATCTCGGCTTCGCCATGCCGGTCAACGCATTGAAGCGGTTGCTCGAAACACCGAACCCCGTGCCGATGTCGCGCTGGCTAACGATCGGTGCACTGGATGCGCGCCAATGGCAAACGGTGATGGGCTCTCGCTGGAGTCAGCACGCGGGCGTGATCCGCGCGCAGACACCGGGAGATGGCTTCGGAGGGCGGGCGCTGTGTCTGGCGGTGGAGCCAGTGCCAGCAGGCCCCATGGAGGCTGCGGTCTCGGTGAAGCTGGATGACGAAAGCGGTGCGGCAGGTTTGGCCTTCTGTGCGGATGGAGGAGATCGACACTACGGCTTTTATCCCAGCGGTGGGAAGCTGCGGTTGACGCGGTTTGACGGGCCGGACGTTTATTCCTGGACCATCCTGGCCGACGTGGAGGTGCCGTCGTATCGCGATGGGGAGTGGAATCAGCTGCGGGTGCGGGTGGATGACACGACGGTGACGGGCTGGGTCAATGGCGTGGAGGTGGTCAAGCTGGACGATCAGGGTTTGCGCGGCGGCCGGGCCGGGCTGTGCAAATTTCGCGATACCGAGGCGGATTTTCGTCAGTTTCGCGTGGGCAAAGACCTGGCACCCAAGCCGCTGCCGCCCGAGGTGGTGGTGCGGGTGGATGGGCAGATCGATCAGGTGCTGACGGATGCCAATCGAGCCCGCGAGGCGGCGCGGCAGTTGGCGGAGGAATCGGTGACCGCGCGGCGGCGGATCGCGGAGCGGCGCAAGCGGATCGAGATGCAGGTGCGGGAGCTGCGGCAGCTGGAGCTGGCGGTGCATCGGGAGGATGTGACGCAGCAGTTGAAGGGCGAGCTGGAGAAAAAATCGCCCGATCTACTGCGTGCGGCCTTATTGCTGGCGCGGTTTGATGATGCCCGCGTCAATGTGGCGGATTACTCGAAGCGGCTGCAATCGCTGGTGGATGAGGTGAAGCCGCAGCTGGCCGCCGTGACCGCCCTACCGGCGCGCGTGCGTCTGATCAGTCAGTTTTTGTTTGAAGAAAATGGCTTTCACGGCAGCCGACACGACTATGAAAATCGCGCCAACAGCTACATCAATGCGGTGCTGGAAGATCGGGAGGGTCTGCCCATCACGCTCTCGGTCGTGTACCTGGAGGTGGCTCGTCGGCTCGGCGTGAAGGGCGTCTTCGGCGTGGGGCTGCCGGGGCGCTTCATGGTGGGCTACCGGGTCGGCAAGGCACCGGGTGAGTTGCGGCTGGTGGATGTCTTCAACAAAGGCCGCAGTCTCACCCTCAGCGATGCCGCCGAGCAGCTCAACGCAGGCGTGCCCTTTGATGCCGAGATGCTGGAGCCTGCCTCCTCCCGCGCGATCCTGCTGCGCATGATCCGCAACCTGCTCAGCAGCGCCCTCGAGGACGCTGACCGAGCCGAGGCGGCCGTCGCCTACCTGGATCTCTATTTGGAGATCGAGCCCGACTCGCCCTCCGAGCGATTTGCGCGAGCGCGGCTGCGCCAGCTGGGGGGAGATCGCCCCGGAGCCCGGGAGGATGTGGCCTGGCTGATGAAAAACTCCGACGACCTGCCCCCGGCCATGCATCTCCAGCTTCAGCGCTGGTATCAATCCCTGGCCGAGTGACGCAGCGGACGTTGGATCCCGGAGCGGTAGTTGCAATGCCGCAGCCTCTGCGCCAGCTTTTGAACCATGCCCGACCCTGACAAAGCCGCCGAACTGCGTGCGCTGCAAAAGTTCTCCTGCCCGGCCTGTGGGGCGGAGGCGGTGTGGACGCCAGCGAAGCGGGCGCTCGTCTGCCCCTACTGCGGAACGGTGAGCCCGGCGGAACTCAACGTCGATGGCAACTTGGTGGAGGAACTGGACCTGGCGGCCGCCCTGCGATCGCTGCCCGAGGATCAGCGCGGCTGGGCGGTCGAAAAAAAGACGGTGCGCTGCCAGAGCTGTCAGGCCATCTCGGTGTTCGATCCCCGCCGCGTGGCGCAAAACTGCGACTTCTGCGGCTCGCCCGCGCTGATTGCCCTGGAGGACACCGGCGCGCCGATCCGGCCCGGTAGCCTGCTGCCCTTCAAAATCCCGGATACCCAGGTGCGGGAGCAAATCCGCGCCTGGTATGGCAGCCATTTTTGGGCCAGATCCGATCTCGGAGGTCGAGCGATGACGGACCTGTTGCACGGTCTTTACATTCCCTACTGGACCTTCGACGCCCACGTGGTGTGTCCATGGCGGGCCGAATCCGGGCGGTACTATCAGGTGCGAGGTCGGGAGGGCCGAATGGAGCAGCGGGTGGAGTGGACGCCTGCCTCCGGCCTGGTGAAGCACTTCTTTGACGACGTTTTGGTGCCAGCCTCTCGCGGCGTACATCCAAAGTTGTTGGAAGGCGTGGCACCTTTCCCCACCACGTCGGAGTTGCTGCCGTACGATCCCGGTTATGTCAGTGGCTGGGTGGTGGAGCAGTATCAGATCGACCTCGTGGCTGCCGCGCAGGATTCGCGCCGACGCATGGAGGCCTCCTTGCAGCAGCTCTGCGTTCAGGAGATTCCTGGAGACACCTATCGCAACCTGCAAATCCAGCCCAACTACTCGGGTCAAACCTTCAAGCACGTGCTGCTGCCCGTGTGGCTGCTGAGCTATCAATACGGCCGTCGTACCTATCAAGTCGCCGTCAATGGTTTCACGGGAAAAATCACCGGTGAATATCCGATCAGCTGGGTGAAGGTGGCATTGGCCATCTTGATCGGATTGATCATCCTGGCACTGTTTGCGATGTTGCCGCAGCACTGACCGCCGCCCTGCCAGCTCTCACCAATCTCGAGCGCGGGGTGTTAGATCGCGTTCGTGATCGGTTCGATCTTCCCGCACCCGCGCCACCACCTTGCGCTCGCGTTTGCCACGGCGTTCCACGGTCATCTGGCGTTTTTTTCGCCGCTGCCGCAGATGGGCGATTTCTTCTTCGAGCTTCAAAAAAGCCTGGTAGCGCCGCGCATCCAAGCGCCCCTCCGTGACCGCCGCACGGATGGCGCAGCCGCGGTCGCCACCGTGTTTGCAATCGTGAAACTGGCACTCCGTCGCGATGGCGGAGATATCGGCAAAGCGCTCTCGCAGCGTGCTCTCATCGGTCCAGAGATGTACCTCGCGGATGCCGGGATTGTCGATGACGATGCCGCCTCCGCGCAGCACCATCAGCTCACGCGCCGTGGTGGTGTGGCGGCCTTTGCCGGTGACGTCGTTGACCT
>JAGRPD010000412.1 GCA_020439875.1 Verrucomicrobiales bacterium | reverse complement strand
TCCTGGCGGCAAGTTTGGACCAGATCCAGCCCATTCACATCGCCGATGCGGAGGTCAACGATGACCAGCTCGGGTTTCTCGGTTCGAATGGCCTGAAGACCTTCAGCGCCGGTTTGGAAGCCCAGCACGGAATGGCCGGAGGCACGACAGAGCTTGCTCATCAGCTCCAGGATGGCGGCTTCGTCGTCTATGATTACTATTTTAGCCATAACTCGCGTCGGGATTGAGTGGCAAATTTGATTATTTACGTACCTAAAAGAAAAAACCCCCAACGTCAAACAGGATTATCAATCCCGAGAAACAAAGGAGATTCGCACAAGTGATTGGAAAGATCTAGTTGCAGGAAAAGGAGTGCTTCGATGGACTGGATGGATGGTTTTGACTTTGAGATGATGCATCTTGAACCAACAACACGATCTGCGCTTCGGCTGAGCGATGAGAGCAGGAGTCTTACTTTGCCATAAATGGGAAGAGAGACTCAAGCGTGCTTGTGAATCTACTGACGATCGGTTCAGGTGGCTTTGTACTGATCTAGCCTTACTGCGGGGAATAGATCTTCTTCATCGTATCATAGGCAAGGCGGAATTCACCCCGCTCAGCGTGTAAAGCTGCGAGTTCCTGGATCAAATAGTCTGGGGCATTGGGCAGCTGCATGGTTTTCTCAAGAGTTAGGATCGCCTCGTCCCATTTTCCTGCGGTCTTTTGTGCGTAAAAGAGATCAATTCCACGTCTGGGGTCGGTTGGGTTGTAGAGGAAATTTCGCTCCATTTGCTGAAGGTCCGTGACACTTGAGGACTGACCAGGAGATGGCACGGAGGCAAACTTTTTTTGAATCTCCCATGCCCGATCAAACTCCGAATTGTTTGCAAAGTGCTCTACCATAATTTGCCAACCGTCCTTTTGCCAATCAGGGTGAGATTCGAGTTCTGAAATCAATTGATCTTTGTTTCCACGTTGTGACCACAGGCTGAATAATTGTTGCCGGTGAGTTGGATTCAAGTGTTCGAGGGTGGGATCCTTTTTTAGTAACCTTTCGAGTCCGGAACTCCAGTCGCCTGGAGCGGCCAGACTTAGCGCTCGGAGCATCATTTCTGGTGTTCGTGCCAGTGACAGCAGATCCCGATGCAATGGGTCATGGTTGCGGGACAAGTTGAGCATGATACCGAAGAATTCGGCATTTTCAGTTCGTTCAAAGTACGCTCGCCAAGGCACAATAGCGAGACGAGGTTCGTATTCCAGCCATAGCTTGCCTTCTTCGAAGCAAAGTGTGGAATTGTGAGGTTCAAGTGCACGCGCCCTTCCGAAATCCATCATTGCAGATTCAGTAGGTTCGCGTAGCGCGAGATCGAGGGAGGCGCGTTGAAAGTAAAGGCTCCATTGGAGCGGATACTGTTCGATCAATTCATCCAGTCGCTTCGAAGCATCCCTGAGTTTGTTGGAACTCAAGAACTCACTCACTTCCTTTTGGCCGACCTCCATGGCAATACGTCCTGGATAGAGTGGGTGGCCGAGGTGGCTTAAAGAAAGGGCAATGGCGGCTGCAATTGGCACCAAGGAAAACGTTCGTATCGCCCAACGTTGAGGTGGAGCGACAGTTCTGCTATCTGCGGTGGGTTTTAGTCCGAGAGAGGCAAGCACCAAAACGAGCGTGGCCAAACCTGGATTGTGTAGGGGCACATCAATGATCGAGTGAGCGACGGCCATAAAAACGACGACGATGCAAACCGTGCGTAGCTTGCGGTCAGAGCGCCCTCTCTTTGATTTGCTTTCTCCGCGGGCCTTTCCAGCACAAAGTCCAAACCAGATCGCTACGCCAACTACGAGTGGTAAAATGCAAAGCAAGCCTCCTTCAAACCAAAGCCACAACCAGTCGCTTTCTGGGTGGATGTAGCGGGACAAAGGCTGATTGAGCTGGTGTTGAAGTCCAAAAACAGCATCGAAGTTGCCTAGCCCAACTCCCAACCAAGGTGAGTCTAGTCCGAGGCGAATCGTTTCGCTATAAACTGAAAATCGGCCTTCATTTTGCAGGGATTGAGCGCTGAGATCAGAAGAGGCGAGGCGTGCTCCAGAGCCGCTCCCATAGAGAATTATGACAGCGGCTGATCCAAGAATCAAGGTGGAGGAGAGAGCGATCTTCTTGAAAATATGGCTCTTCATGCCGGAAGTGGCAATCCAGGCAATACTGCCAACAAAGTACAGCAGCAATCCAGCTCGGCTGGAATTCAGAACGATTGCCGAAAAAGGAACGATTGCACCAATAGCAAAGAGAGGCCAACTTAATTCTTTGCGCCTGTAGCTGTCGTAGGCATTGGCGGCACAAAGGATAGAGCCAATGGCACACAGGGTGGAAAAGTGGTTTCGGTTTGGGAACGGCCCCATATCTTCTCCTGTGGGTTTATGAGGACTGTAGGGCCAGCCCAGGTTGATCCAACCGAGTTTCTGAAGAATGGCTAGACCTGAAATCGCAGCGATTCCGATTCCCAAAGCGCGGAGGACGAGGCGCCGCTGATGTTCACCAGCATTTTGCCCAGCCAGCAGAAAGAACCAGATGCAGAAAAGGGTCAACGTAAGAGCTGCGCCCAGTGAGAGTTCCGGTTGTGGTGACACCGTGCTCGGAATGGGAATGCCCCAAGAACTTGAAAGTTTCGAACGCCAAAGCTCCTCTCCCCCAAACCAAGAAGACGGGAGTAGGCCGGAAAATGCAACGGCTACAAGGACCAACGCGCCCAGTAGCAAGCTTCTAGAGGGAAGATGATTTGGAGGTGAGATCAGCCAGACGATCCCTGAGACTGTCGAGACCAGTGTGAGCGTGAGCAGGCCTTTGCCTCCAAAAAAGCAGACAATCAACGCCGTTAGAGCCGCAGCACCAACGGCAAAAGTAGCTGTTTTGGAAGATTGAGGTGGATCTAGATTCTTTGAGGAAGAAAGCATTGAAGATCAGGAGACGTGGTCACTAATGGGCTGATGGTCTGGCAGCGGGGAGGAACGGCTGATGCAATGAAACCCTGGCAGGTCTACCCACTTTTCAAATGCTCGCATGACGGCGAGATCGAGTGCATGCACACGCTCTACCCATTCATCCGATTCGTCCCGGGCGGCAGGCTGGTAGAGTAGCAGGCGCTTGTTGCCGCTGCTGCCGATCGCTACGGGTTCAGTCGCAGGACCGGGAGACTTGGACAACCTCAGCCTGCCAATAGAGTGTTCGAGCAGCCGAACGAACTCATCGGCGGTCTTGCAGCGCTCGACCTCCATTTCGAGCAGCGTTCCATGGCAGCGAATGTACTCGCGCACCCTGCGCCGCTGCAGCGCCTCGCGGAACTGATTGCGCAGGTTGGCCCAGCTTCGGATGTAGCCGAGGTAGCGGGCCGCTCCCACGGCAAGAAGGAAACAAAGTGCCGCCACGACGGGGAATGCCAGACCCTTGGTCATGAGGATGCTGATTCCCGCCAAGCTGAGCACCAGGCACACGGCATAAAGGCCGACGAGGGCTTGTCCCTTGGAGTAGCCCAGCGTAATGAGCCGATGATGAATGTGCTCGGCGTCGGCGCGAAAGATGGGGACCCCGCGGATGGCACGCCGTAGGATGGCAAAGGCGGTGTCCAGGATGGGGACGCCGAGTGCGATGAGGACCACCAGCAGCGAAGCCATGATGGAACCTTTGTTGGAACTCATTAACGACACGGATGCGACAAAAAAACCGATGAGATAGGCTCCTCCATCGCCGAGGAAGATTTTGGCCGGCGGAAAGTTGAAAATGAGAAAGCCGGCCAGAGCCCCGCCCATTACGGTGGATACCAGCGAGATGTCGGGTTTCAGGGTGTAGTGGCCGATGAAGGCCAGTGTCAGGCATAGAAACATCCCAAAGCCACTGGCCAGTCCGTCCATGCCATCGATCAAATTGACGATGTTCGGGATGGCAATAAGCCAAAGGACCGTGACAGGGAGGCTCCACCAGCCCAAGCTCATGGTCCCATCTCCAAGAGGATTGGAGAGGTTGTCGATCGAGAGGCCCAAGGAGTAGAGGATCAGGGCTGCACCGATTTGACCGAGCAATTTCACGCGTGCTCCCAGGGGATGAAGGTCGTCGAGAAAACCCACGCCAAACACGATGACATTGCCGATGATGACCGGAGTCCACTCTCCCAGGAAGTCTGGCCGGCGAATGGCAAGGACCACGAAACCCGAGCACAGGGCAATGAAGATGGGGAGTCCGCCAAGCCTGGAGATGGGCTTGGTGTGCTGTTTTCGATATCCATCGGGCGAATCCACCCCCAGCAGCTGCGGACGCTTCAAGATCAAGAGAATTCCCAGCACCGAGATCAACAATGATCCGGTGAAGAGCATGAAAAAGGTCGGGAACTCCCACATGGCTTAGGCGAGGGTGCAGAATAGCATCAGGACTTGTCTTTCAACCAGGAAACCCATTGATGGGCTCCTTGCTGACGATCAGTTCGGACGTTTTTATGCAAGCGAGTGCTGACGATCCTCGGCTGCCGGTGGGGGGCAGCTTTGGAGATAAAGTCAGCCAGGCTTCCGGCATCTCCAGGTTCGCAGACAAAAGAGCCATCACCACGCGCCCGAATCCAGTCTGCCACCGCCGAATGTGCGGGGCCGATGAATGCGAGGGGGCGATCCAGATGCTGCATCAGTGCCAGCTTCGAGGGCCACAACAGCCCTTGGCATTCCCTGCGTTGGCTGGCAATCAGCACATCGGCCGACTGGAGGCTGCTCAGGAGTTCTTCTTCGGGCACGTAGTCGAGCCAGGTGCAGCGGCTGAGCTGGAGGTTGGCCGCCATCTGCATGGCCGCCGGGCGGGCAGGTCCGCCGCCCTGGAAGATCAGTTTCCAAGGAGAGTTTTGATTTTCGAGGAGGCGCTGGGCCTCCAGCAGGGTTGCGTAGTCGTGAGCGCGGCCGAGATTGCCGGAGTAGAGCCAGATGCGCGGGCTTGTCTGGTCATCTGGAGGCGGTGCTTTCGGCGCAGGTTGGGATGGAGCCGAAATTTGAGGGGGCCATGGCGGGAGCACTGCGACAGGTCTGCTGGCTGCCCGGGATAGGAGGGACGCCATGTCCGCATCCAGTCCCGCCAGGTGATCGCAGCGGCGGTACGCCGAGCGCATCGCATGGCTGACCCAGCGGGTAATCCAGCTGTGATTGGGCAGCACTCCCAGTGCCACTGCGATTTCCGGATAGACATCCATGGCCCAGTGCGCCAGACGCGCGCGCCTCAGCTGTGCAATCACTGTGGCGGTGAAGGGGAGCCCCGGTGGGTCCGACAGGCAAAGCACCCAATCTGGGCGTGGTGCCGTGAGGCCCTTCCACAGGAGCACCGCGTTGGCCCTCAGGTCGCGGAGAATGCGCTGCCATCCCCTTACCGCGCCGCCACGGTAACTCCGGGATGCTCCCAGGGCCGTCACGGTCCAACCCTCCTGCTCGAACGCCTCCTGCAGGTCGCCGATCAGCTTGGCCGTTGGCGCGCCTTCCGGCGGGATGAATTGGTTGAGCAGCAGTATGTGCATGTGGGATCGGCTTGTAGTCCCGCTGGCGTGGAATGAGGCGAGGTTGGCGACCTCACCTACAGTGTACGGCGCAAGGTCCAAACATCGCGGGCCATGCGCAGGGAGTCTCGAACCAGCTGAATCGTACCGCCCGGAACTTCATGCCAGTCGATCGGCACTTCTTGCACCTGGATGCCAATGCGGAGCAGTTGGACCAGGAGATCGACGTCAAAGGCGAAACCCGATAGGGTGAGCCGGTCACGAATTTGCCGATAGGCAGCGGCGGGAACGATTTTGAGGCCGCACTGGCTGTCGTAAACGGGAATGCGAAGCAGTTCGGACACGAGGGTGGCGTAAATGCGGCCCATGAGGTGGCGTTTGAAAACGCGGTCCACTTTGCGGCCCAGCATCTTCACCCGTGAGGCGAAAAACGCCTGGGAAGTCGGGGAGGAAAGTGCGGTTTCGCCGACACGGATTACTTCACGGGCAGAAATGGAGCCATCGGCATCGACAAAGGCCAGCCACTCAACATCGCTCGGAGCGGAATCCCATCCCGCATAGACTGCGCCCCCTTTGCCTAGATTGTGAGGTAGTGCTAACAGCGGGGAGAGTGCGGGGTGACTGGAGCGGAGATCCTCAACGATTTTCCGTGTAGCCTCTGTTTCATTTTCGCCGGAGCCATCGTCCACCACTTGAACGGTCAAACCGCCCAACTTAGCCATGGCGGCACAGAGTCCGGGTAGGAAGTGCGGCAGACGTGTGGCCTCGCGGAAACAAGGGATGACGAGGTGGGTCTTCACCGGTCGCGTTCCAAGTGCTGTTTGATGAGATGCAAAGCCAGCATCACTTCGGCAATGGTGCGCTGCAGGGTGTAGAACCATCCGCGCCAGCCGTCGAAGAGGGTGCGTTTTACCAGCAGTGTGTAAATGAGGGTGGCCGGGATCGCAGCAAACATCGTGCGCCGCAGTTTGTCCTGCATCCGAAGGTCTTGCACGTTTGCCGCTGCCAGCTTGGTAGCCTCTAATTGGGCGTATTTGTCCTGGGAGGCAAACCAGCGGCTCAAGGGTTTGCGGTCATCATGATCGATGAGTCTGCACAGAGTCTGGGTTGCTCCCGGAGTGAGCAGCATTTGTGTGTGACCATCCTGCACGTAGCGGCAGCGATCTTTGCGGAAAAGCACGGCGCGTGGTGGATAGAGGGATGCCCGCAAGGGCTTGCCTGCAATGACGTAGCGGAAGCCCGCAAAGCAAGCGTCCACGTTATCGGGCAGGTTCAACTCAGCCAGTTCTTCAGAAAAACCTTCTCCCAGCAGGTAATCGGCATCCAGCGCCAGCACCCAGGGCGTGGAGACCGCTTCCACGCCGAAGTTCCACTGTGCGGTGTGATCGTCGAACGGGCGCACCAGCAGCCGCGTATTTGAAAACTCCGCCGCAATTGACGCAGTGCCGTCCGTGCTACCGCTGTCAACGATCACCACCTGCGACGCCCACGTCAGACGTTCGAGACAACGCCGCAAATTGGGCTCTTCATTGAAGGTCAGAATCAGCGGAGTGATAGAGGATGCCGCGGGCACGTGAGAATGAAATCGGATCAACGACGCTACTCAATGACCTCTTGATACAGTTGATGAAGGCCCCGGCCCATCGCGTCCAGCGAATACTGCTCTTGCGCGAGCCTCCTGGCGGCCTGCCCAAGAGCCTTACTGCGAGGTTCGGACTCAATCAATTCGCGCATTGCTCCTGCGAGGGCCTCAGGTTCACGTTCGGCAATCATCACAGCCCCCTGCGAGGCGGCGTCCGCAGCCAGCGCCACCTGGTCGGTGGAAATACAGGGCAGTCCGGCAGCCATCGCTTCGAGCAGGGCAATGCCGAAGTTTTCCGAATGCGAGGGCAGCACAAAAATTTGTGCTGTGGCAAAGGCTGCGAACCGCTGGTCGCCGACCACCTGCCCTGCCCAAGTGATAGACTCTTCTACACCAGCTTCGACCGCCTGCTGCTTCAGACTGGCAACGAACGGTGGATCTCCGTCACCGCAAATGATGAGCCGCAGGCCAGCCTCCTTCGGATGAAGCAAAGCAAACGCAGCAATGAGCATGTCGAGCCCTTTCTTCACATCGAGACGCGAGAAAAACAGAATGTTGCGAGTTCCGGACGTTTCCGGATGATCATGAGCAAACACGGTCGGCGCTGGCAACGACGCAAACGGAGCCACGTCGATGCCGAGGGGAATGACGCGTTGCAGGCAGGTAAGACCAAAACGTGTGGCGTCGTCCAGCTCAATGCGACTGGTATAGTGCATGGCGGATGCGCGCCTGAGCATCGGCAGTTCGAGCAGCCGAAACGACAACGCCTTCACCCGGCGGCGACGGTTTTCCATCCCCCAGCGATTCAGCACACCCAGCGGACGCACGATAAAGGGCACACCATTTGCCGCAGCTGCGCGTCCGGCGGCAAGACTGGCAAATGAAAACAACGCATGAATGTGAACCACATCGAAGTCTCTCACGTGCAACCGCAGCCACGCGCTCAATGGCAGAGACACTTTGTAGAACTCGGTCTGCTTGGGAAAGTAAATGGCATTCCAGTTGCCTTGTGAGACTTGAACTCCATGTCGAACGCCTTCCATGCGTCGGCCCGGCCCATCATCGTCTGTGGTCGCGGCCACGATGGACACTTCATGAGGGTCAAGAGCGCGAACCATCGCCGGCAACGCAAAGCTCGGACCGCCGGAAGTGGGCGAAAGCGAAGGAATGACGTGCAGGACGCGCATGAATCAGTTTATACTGTGGTGCTCAAGCCAGGTGTCGAGCATGACGATGCTCCAGCGTTGATACCAGGTGGGATTCTTGAACGGGGCATGTACCGTGGCCCGGGCGAAGGACTCCCCCCACTGTTCCTTCAGCCACTTTTCGAATGGAAAGACAAAACCACGCTTGGTCGCGCCTGACACCCACTCAGGAATCTCCGGCACAGCCTCCAGCAGTATCTGCTTCCCGCTACGCAAGCGTCGTGCGGCAGGAATGCGTGCCAGTCGGCGGAAGAGCATTTGATCTACAAGCGGCACGCGCAGTTCCAGCCCGTGGGCCATGCTCATCACATCGCTGTCTTTGAGCAACTGGTTGCGCATGTAGAACCGAAGTTCGCATTCGCTCACCGCATCGCGCGGATCACTGGCAAGCAGCGGCCGGTCGGGCCACGCCTGGATATTTGCAGGCGAACAGTCCAGATACTTCGCAGCCAGCAGACGTGCTTCGTAAGCCGAGAAAATCCCACGGAAACACGCTCCGGCATTTTGGATCGTGGCAGGCTTCTGCAGCAGCGATCCGATGCGGCGCAGTTTGTGTGAAGGGCAAAGCCGCTCCATCATCCAGCCGGCCGCACTGCCGAGTCCCGGGACCAGTACGGCCAGTTTCGCCGCGGAGGCGAGCCGGGGCACGGCATCGAAACTCTTGTAACCGGCAAAGAGTTCATCGCCTCCCAGACCGGAAAGCACCACCTTCATGCCCTGCTGACGCGCAAAGGAGGACACCGTAAAGGTGTTCAGTCCATCAATACCGGGCTGGTCCATCGCCTGCAGAAATGCATCGAAGAGTCCCCGTGCCGCCGTCGCATCGAGGCACAACTCGTGATGCTGCGTGCCAAAGTGGGCCGCCGTTCTTCTCGCCATGCTGCTTTCGTCGATGCTGTCGTCATCCACACCGATGGAGAAGGTCGCGAGATTGCTCTGCCCCAATTCCCTGGCCAGGGCCACGAGCGCGGTGGAATCTATGCCACCGCTGAGAAAGACGCCCACAGGCACATCGCTGACAAAATGGGCCCGCATGCTGTCCAGCAGCGCGGAACGAACTTCCGTGACTGCTTGTTCTGCCGTAAATTTTTCCGGCCGGAACTCAATCTGCCAGTAACAGCGCTTGGCCAGCCGGCCGTCTTCCCACAGAAGATAGTGGCCCGCTTCGAGTGAATGCACATTCGCCAGCAAGGTGTGCGGTTCGGCCACAGAGCCGGTTTGGAAATATCCCATCAAGGCACCTGCATCGAGATCGCTCCCAGTCAGACCTGCCGCCTGCAAGGCACGCAACTCAGAGGCGAACGCGAGGCGACCGCCGCGCATCGTGTAGTAAAGCGGTTTGATGCCAAGCGGATCCCGGGCGAGGAAGCAGCAGCGCTTCGCGGAATCCCAGATCGCGAAGGCGAACATGCCGCGCAGCTTCGCCAGCATCGCCGTGCCGTCGCGTTCGTAGAGACGGAGCAGAACTTCGGTGTCCGTCCGGGTGTGGAATGCCACGCCATCGCGCTCCAATGCGGCACGCAGTTCCTGAAAATTGTAGATCTCACCATTGAAGGTGATGTGCAGCGTCCCTTCGGGAGTTGGCATGGGCTGGTGCCCTGCGCCGCTGAGATCAAGGATGGAAAGACGGACATGCGCAAGTCCTGCAACCCCATCGGGTGCCACCCAGGTTCCGCGATCATCCGGTCCGCGATGCTGTAACGCCGTCGTCAGCGCCTCAAGCCGGGACAACAGCGTGTCGCGATCTGAACCCGCTGACTCAAGAATGCCTGCGATTCCGCACATAGGTCAATTGGCTGACGACCGGGCCGGCGCACTCGGCATGCGTGCACGCCAGTGCTCCAGCACGTCGTGTGAAGCTTCGGTGAAACGGCGAACCCCTTCGTCGAGGCCGTTATGCGCCACAGCCGCACGAGCGGCGGTCTGCATCATCTTGAATTCATCCTCCGGCAGCAGCAGTGCCCGTTCCATGGCATCTTCGAAGGCCTGCTCGCTGCCTGCGTCCACCAGCCATCCTGCCCTGCCGTCCTCCAAAAACTCCAGCGCCGCACCGGTGCGATTGGTGCCGATCGAAGGCATGCCGGAGGCCAGCGCCTCAACGAGCGACAACCCCCAGCCGTCATAGCGTGAAGGAAAGCAGAAGATCGTCCCCAACGCATAGCATTCAGGCAGACTGTCCCAGTTCTGAAAGCCCAGCCAGGTCACACGATCCGCGCACGGCTGCAGCACATTGCGCATCTGAGTTTCCAGCTCACCGGAACCCACCAGCACCAGTCTGGCCTGGGGATGCCTCGCCGCGACGCGCTGAAAGACCTCTGCCAGGAGATCGCAGCCTTTGCGTGACGAGAAGGTGCCGGAATACAGAAACACACGCCCGGCCTCCGGCGGACGCGGGATGCGCTGGAAACGGCCCAGTTCGGAGAAGTATGGGAAGTTTTGATAGGTGCGGCTGCGGCCGAACTCACGCTGGTAGCCTTCCACACCAAAACGCCCCACCGCCCAGATCGGAGTGGCATGACGATGAAGCGGCTTGAGCAGGAACCAGCGTGCCACGGTGCCCGCCACGCCCGTTTGCCGGAAGCCGGGACGCTCTCCCCAGAACACCCACGGCAGGCGTAGAGACGCCCGTTCACGAATGGCCTTTAGCGTGAACCAGTCGGTGTAGTAATTGAAGACGACGAGGTCCGCATGGCTGATGCTGCGCAGCGCCTGTTCCTGCAACCGGGGATTCTCTGAGAGAATAACATGTTCGTGCGCAATGTCCGGCATCGCCCACTGACGGTTGCGATCGCGGCTGGTGAGGTAAACCACCTCAAGCTGGCAACCAGGGGACGCGGACAAGGCATTGAAAAACTCGACCTGATACGGCGAGGTCAATTGCGTCAACACCAAGATACGCGGCACGGATGGAGACGAGCCGACATGTCCTGAAGGAGCATCTGTTGATGCCTTCTCCTGCACCTGCTCGCGTCCCAGCAATCCCGCAAGGTCGTCCGCCATGAGGCGGCTTACCCGTGGATAGCCGAACTGCTCGACCACTGCTTTGCTCAGGGCTTCGGGATCGTGCCAAAGCGCATCAGGTGGTTGATGCGCCAGCACTTCACAGACGGCCTTGGCGATCTCCGTCGAGTTGTTCGGGTCAACCAACCGGCCCAGACGCCCGCCGTCCAGCGCATCCACCGAGCCATCGAGACAACCGGCCACCACCGGCTTGCCGGAAGCCATCGCTTCCAAAAACACGATGCCAAACCCTTCCCGGCTGCTCGGCATCACAAACAGATCGCACAGGCGATAGTGATCGGGAAGTTCCTCTCCAGACACCTGGCCGGCAAGGATCACGCAATCCTGCAAACCAAGCGCCTTCACTTCGTTGCGAAGTCTGGGCAGCTCGTCTCCATCACCTGCCACAAGATAACGCACGTCGGGAAACTCGCGCCGAATCGCATCCAACGCACGCAACACACGACGATGTCCCTTGTAGCGTTCAGATACTGAGAGACGACTGACGGTCAGCAGCACGGGCTGTCGGGGTTTCAAACCATAACGCTGCAGCAGATGCTCCGGCTTTGGTCCCGGCGTAAAACGCTCCGTGTCGAAGGTATTCGGCACCACGCTGACGAGGTCGGACGTGATGCCATAGGAATCCATGACGAGCTTCCGCGTGTGATGACTCACCGCCATGAGGTGATCCGCCGCCCGCATCGCCCGCACCCGCAATCCGCCGCGCAAATCCCAGGCCTCGATACCATGCAGCACACTCATCACCTTCACGCCGCGCAGCCAGTGCAGCATGCGCAAGGCCGGCAGGAAGTGCAGATGGGTGGTGATCGCGGCCGGTGGTCGCTCCCACAAACCCAGACTCAGTCCAATCAACACCAGAGTCGGTGTGCGCAACCACGCGGGGTACTGGGCCACCGAATGAAACATCACGCCCGCGGCACGCAGCGGATCGTCTTCCGCCGGCATGTCGTTTTTCACGAACACCCGGATCACCGCCCATGGAAACGCCTCGCGGATCGCCTGCACATACACGCGTGAGAACGCCTGGATTCCTCCCGATCCCTCTCGGATGCCCGGAACCCAGATGTGAATGGAACCGTTGAAGGAAATCATATGCCGTGACGAAGAAACAGGCTCAGGTTTTCCTGCCGTTGAATGTTGATGGGCACATGGCGAAAACCGGCCGCCAGCACGTTGCTGATCAGTGGACGCGAGTCAGCGCGGTCGTCATGCCACTCCACCATCAGAGCCTTCACGCCAGCCAGCCAGTCCACATCATGGCCCAGAAGATCGGCCTCACCGCCTTCGATGTCCATTTTCACCAGATCGACAACGCCGCCCGGAAACCGCCTTAGGAGTTCGCGGATGCCCACCACAGGCACGCGAATGCCGGTTGGTCCGGCGGTTGCATCAGAAACCAGACGGCCCAGGTTGGATTCGTTCCGTGACTCGAACCACGCCTCCCCCGCCTGCTGGGCCACGGCTGCACGAACCAGTTCGGCCAGCAGTCCGTTGGAAAGAAGATTCAGTTCCGCGACTGCGGCGTTTTCAGGAGCGGGCTCCACGGCAATCAGGGAGGTGGCGTGGCTTGAAGGGGTGTGACCGAACTTGACCCGCCTGGAGAGCCAGAAGGCCGAAAGGCCAATGTTCGCGCCAAGGTCCAGCACACTGCGGACTTCAAACGGCAGATCACAAGCATAGACTTCTTCAAGAAACACCTCCCGCAGACCCTGGAGATCTCCACGATTAAAGCGATAATGAATCCGGCAGCCGCCCAACCGGACTTCACGGAGGGAGTTGTAACCGGGCAGCCGTCCCAATTTGAGCAGACGGCTGAGAAAAAAATCACGGCGCAGTTGCGAACGCGATGCCGCATCGTCCGCACGGGCCCCCGCCATCCGTCCTTCCTGCCATCCATGGAGAAGCGCCTGAATCATCGTGTGGCCGGAGGCGAACACCAAACCGCGCCGCCCCACATGGAACCGTAGGGACCGGACAGGGTGCCGTTCAAATCCGTGATCTCGTAGGCCCATCGCTCACGCAACATTGTCACCGCCTTCAGTTCAGGCGACTCCGCATCG
>JAGRPD010000411.1 GCA_020439875.1 Verrucomicrobiales bacterium | reverse complement strand
CAATCAGCTTCACCATCGCCTCCTTTTCCACGTCATCGAACCAAATCTCCCCGCCGCAGGTGCGCGACATCAAATGATAGCAATGCGAATCCACCCCCTTCTGACCCAAGACCCGCCCTCGCCTCCGCCGCCCCCCCGCCTCCGGTTCGATACCCATCAGTTTGAAGCGATCCACCGCCGCCATCCCCGGATACACCCCGGTCTTCGCCTCAATACCGACCCAAGGGCTCTGTTTTTTCGCAGCTTTCACATCGCCAGATTCCCGCAAAACCGGGCAAAGTCAACTGTGTATCTGCAACACAGTTGACTTTGCGCATTGTGCGGTTCGGGGCGACGGTTGATTCAGGCTGGGCGCAGTCGGCGCGTTAGCAGTTCGGGTAGCTCGGTGGTCGAGGCGAGGGTGTGGGTGGCAGCGACGGTGGGTGGATGCTCTCCGAGGATCCGTATGGTTTCGGGGATTCCGGCGTTTTGCGCCATGAGGATGTCTCGATCGTGATCGCCCACGAGCAGGCTTCGATTCAGATCCAACCCCAATGCCGCACTGGCGGCATGAATCATCTCGGGAGACGGCTTGCGGCAGCTGCAGGTTCCCGCGAGGTGGGTGCAGGCTTCGATGCGATCGAAGACGGCCCCTCGTGCGGCCAACTCGCTCTGCATGCGATGGTGAATGTCGTCGAGGTCGGCTTGCGCCATGAGCCCTTTCCCCACGCCCTGCTGACTGGTGACGAGTACCGTGGCGTAACCAGCTTGGCGACACAGTCGAAGGGCTTCGATGACTCCCGGGCTGAACGCGAAACCTTCCCAATTCAACACGTAACCCTTCCCCGGCGAGACGTTCACCACGCCGTCCCGATCGAAAAACACCGCTGGTCGCAACGAGTTCATGGCACCTTCTCGGGGGCTGCGGCGGTGACGTTTTCAGGCGTTGGCCACACTGGACGGCCTGAGATCAACACGTTGTCTCCCATTGGGAGGATCTGCACCTCATCCATCTCCACCGAGGCGGGCAGCGGCAGGCCTGCCAACGAGGGGCGGCCGCCGCCACAAAACCGTGGAGCAATGTACCAGTGCGCTTCATCGACCTCCCGAGCATGAAAGGCCTGCCCCAACATGATGCCTCCCCCCTCGATCAACACGGTGAGGATGCCACGTTGGCCGAGTTCCCGCAGTACATCGCGAAACTCCATGCCCCTCAACACCACCGTGCGATCGCGATACTCATCGGTAAATACGCGCGCTTGCTCGGGCAATTCACCGCTGCGAGTTAAAATGATGCGCCAGGGCTGCTCCTTGCCAGCACTGAGCGCGGAATCTCGGATCGTGAGTTGGGGATCATCCTGACGGATCGTTTCTGCTCCGACGAGGATGGCATCCACGCGCTGCCGCAGGCGCCGTCCATGCGCGCGCGCCGCCGCACTGGTGATCCATTGCGACTCACTCGATGGACGCGTGATTCGTCCGTCCAGAGACTGTCCGGCCTTGGCGATGACGTAGGGCAAACCGGTCGTGATCCATTTGGCAAAGGGTCGAATCAAACGCTCGCAGTCCTGACGCAACACCCCCGATGTGACATGAATGCCGTGGCGAGAAAAAAAGGCGTCCGCCCCACCCTGATGCGCGGGATTGGGATCCACGGTGCCATAGACCACTCGGCGGATGCCTGCCTGCAGGATGGCCTCAGTGCAGGGTGGAGTACGGCCCGTGGTGGAGCACGGCTCGAGCGTCACATAAATCGTTGCCCCACGCAGCCGCCGCGCGTCCTGGCCAGCACGAGCATCAGCGAGGGCCTCGATCTCCGCATGCGGTTCGCCCGCTGCTCGGTGGTAGCCTTGACCGATGATTTGTTCGTCCGCGACGATGACGGCTCCCACGGGCGGGTTGGGGCTGGTGAGTCCCACCCCACGCCGAGCCTCCTTCAACGCCAAATTCATCCAGGTCAGGTCGGCAGCGGTAGCGGGAAAGGTCATGGTGGCTCGATCGAAAAGCAGCGTTCACCCTGAACGCGAAGGCCCCGAGACGCAAGTTTGTGCTGGTTTCTCCCCTGCCCTACTCTCACACTTGGACCGCTTCCCAACTCTGCAGAATACCCTCCCTCGCTCATGAATGCCGCGCAGAAAGCCCATCTCTTTCACGAGCTGGCGAAGATGATGAAGGCAGGTTTCCACCTGGATCGGAGCCTCGATCTGCTGCTGGAGCAGCATCCTGCACCGGCCTCTCGACATTTTTTAAAGCGCCTCCGAGAGGGCCTGCGGACGGGGGAACGCGTCACCGATGCCGCCCGTGCCAGCCGCGCTCTGGAAGACCTGGACCTCTCCCTCATGGAGAGCGGCGAGATGAGTGGCCGTTTGGGCGATTCCTTCCAGCATCTCTCCGAGTACTACGAGGCTCGTGGGCAGGGCAGCCGCCGCGCCCGCACCGCGCTGATCTACCCCCTGATCCTCGCCCACTTGGCCCTGATTTTGCCCGCGCTTCCGGCGCTCATTTTGGGAGATCAAGACCGGACCGCCATCCTCACCCGCACGGCATTGACGTTGGTGGGTTTTTGGGCCGCTATCGGCGGCATCGCCCTGCTCTGGCGCTGGGTCCGCCGCGCGGCAGAGACCTCACCCGGCTGGGATGGACTCTTGAATAAACTGCCCCTCATCGGCGCCGTGCGTCGCCACTGGGCTCTAGCTCGCTTCAGTCAGGTGATGAATTCCGGCCTCCTCGCAGCGATCACTCCCTCCCGCCTCCTCCCCCTGGCAGGCGATGCCTCGGGCAGCGGCCAGTTTCGTGAGGGCGCGCGTCAGGCGGCGCAGGCGGTTCAAGACGGAGCGCGCTTGGCCCCGTCGCTCCAGGCCACGCGTCGCTTTCCCGCCACCTTTGTCCGCTCCCTCGAGACGGCTGAAGAGTCCGGCTCGCTCGATGCTGAGACCGCTCGCTGGAGCGCCCTGGAGACCTCCGCCGCCATGGACGCGCTGCAACGTGCCTCTCGCTGGCTGCCCGCCGCAGCCTACGGACTGGCGGTGCTCTACGTGGTGTGGCGGATTTTCTCCATGGCCTACGCGATCTACAGTCCCGTGCTTCAACAGCTGGAAATGTGACACCGCCTGCGTCCATCACCATCTGCGAGGCACCTCACGACTCGCCGCTCTACCATGCCGCCGTCGCTCTGCGTTCTCGCGTCTTGCGAGAGCCCCTCGGCCTCCACTTCACGCCCGAGCAATTGGCCGCCGAGGCCGGTGAAAGCCATTGGGTGGCGATGGAAAACGCAACCGTTCTCGGCAGCGTCAGTCTCACCGCTGACCGCCCGCCTCGATTGCGACAAATGGCCGTGGAAGCGACGCATCAACGCCGTGGCATCGGCAGCGCCCTCCTGCGAGCCGCCGCCGACCACGCCCGCGCCTCGGGAGCGACCTGCATTGAGCTTCACGCCCGCGTCAGTGCGCTGCCATTTTACCTGCACCACGGTGGGCAGATCGTTTCCGCACCTTACCGTGAGGTGGGGCTACCTCACCGCACCGTGCGGCTGGCCCTTTGAATCCTCCGCCTTCACCTCGTATTTTTTCACGCTCACGGATCGATCGTGTTCGTAGATTTGCTCCTTCGTCAGTTGCCCCGCTTCATTCCAGTAGCGATTCGAGCCGTGGCGTTGACCTTTTTCAAAGTGCGTCTCCACGGATTGCTGGCCATTCGGCCAAAACTCCCGCACCACGCCATCGAATCGCCCTTCCACAAACGGATATTCCCCCTTCTTCGAACCGTCTTCATGCAGCGCGACGGCCACTCCACTGAAGGGCTCATTTTTCCAAAGATAAACGTCCTGCTGCCACTCCAACTCGTCGTAAGGCACCGTCTGCACGGGCTCTTGGGAGCAGGCGGCGAGGATCAGAGGCAGCAGAAAAAGCCAAGCACCCAGTTTCGTCTTCATCCACCCTGCATAGCGCAGTCCCCTCCGTTTGCCAAGCCAACCCGGCCTCTCCTGCCACTTTACGCAACAGCTCAGCGCGCAGCGGCGTTCCGTACTTGAGGGAAATGCCCCCGCGCAGGCCCCTCTCGTCCGCTCCATCATGAAGACCCCCCGCCTCTTTTTCCCGCTCCCTCACCTCGCGATTCTCGCCTCGGCGTGGATCGGCGGCATCTCGCCGTACGCCGATGCCGCACCGCCCGCGCGCGGCCTAGACCTCACCGCCCTGCCCGACCCGCTGAACCGCCGCATCCAGTACTTCGGCGACGTCCACCCCATCCTCGCCGAGCACTGCATCGACTGCCACGGTCCCGACAAGCAAAAGGGCGGCCTGCGTCTCGACTCCCGCATCGCCGCCCTCGAAGGCGGGGAATCTTACGGCCCCGCCATCGTGCCCGGCAAAAGCGCCGAGAGTCCGCTGATTCAGTTCATGGCCCACCTCGAGCCCGACATGGAAATGCCGCCCAACGAGGACATGCGGCCCACTCGAGAGATCGCCACCCTCCGCGCCTGGATCGATCAAGGAGCCGCCTGGCCCATGCCGCAGGGGCAGACCGCCCCGTCCGATGCGACCGCCTCGCGTCTCGGCAATCAGGAACTGTTTTTCCAAGAAGCCAAAGACCACTGGGCCTATCAAGCGATCCCCAGCTTTGCCAGCCGTGGCGACACCGACGTCCCCGCCGGGGTGGACCGCCGCATCCGAGCCCAGCTGGAAGAAGCAGGCCTCACCCCCTCTCCCGCTGCCGACGCCCGCACCCTGATCCGCCGCCTTCACTACGACCTGACCGGCCTGCCGCCCACTGCGGACGAGGTGGCCGCCTTTGCCACCGCCTACGCCCGCAATGCCGACGCCGCCACCACTGCCGTCGTGGATCGCCTGCTCGCCTCCCCCCACTTCGGCGAACGCTGGGGCCGCTACTGGCTCGATCTCGCCCGCTACGCCGACTCCCGCGACTTCATCGCCCAGGCCGATCTGCGTTACCCGTACGCCTGGACGTATCGCGACTACGTGGTCTCCGCTTTCAACACCGACAAGCCCTACAACCGCTTCCTCGAAGAACAACTCGCCGCCGATCAGCTCGACCTCCCCGCCAATGATCCCGCCCTCGCCGCGCTCGGCTTCATCACCGTCGGCCCGCGCTTTCGCAATCGCACCGACGAGATCATCAACGACCGCATCGACGTCGTCACCCGCGGCCTGATGGCCACCACCGTCGCCTGTGCCCGCTGTCACGATCATAAATTTGACCCCATCCGCACCGAGGATTTTTACGCCCTCTATGGCGTCTTCGCCAGCACCCAGGATCTCGACACCCTGCCCGAGATCCAGCTTCCATCGGCCGAACCACCGGCTGATCTGCGCAAGGATTACGAAGCCAAATTAAGCCGTGAAAAAGCCGCCCTCCAGTCCTTCCTCATCGGCCTCAAGACCAAAGCCGTGGCCGATATCCGGGCCAAACCCGCACTCTACTTTGATGCCCTCCGCCAGATGGAAGTCGATCGCACCGCCGACGTACGCAAGCTCATCACCGGCGGCAAGATGACCGAGACCGCCCTCACCCCGCTCGGCCTCGCCTGGACCGATCTCCACCGCAATCCCAAGTGGCAGCAGGATCCCGCCCTCGGCCCCCTCGCCCGCATCGCCACCGCCAGCCCCGAGCAAAAGCCCCGTCTCATCGACATCATTCTAAAAACCGGACGCGTCCCCGGCGGCACCGCGCAGCCCTCCCCCCTCATCCTTGCTGCGATGAAAAAGTCACCGCCCAAAAATGACGCCGACATGTTGAAGCTCTACGGCCAGGTTTTCGCCCAGGCCGCCCAAGCTGCGGATCCCGCCTCCAAAGCCTTTGTCCAAGCCTTCACCGGCAAAGGTGGCTGGCTGGACTTTGATCTCAAACAGGTCGAGAGCGCCCACCGCCTGCTCGGCAAAGGCCGCGCGGAACTGAGCGATCTTTACGAAGCCATCACCGAAGTCGATGCCACCCATCCCGGCGCACCACCCCGCGCCATGGCCGTCACCGATCGCGCCAAACCCATCGAGCCCGTCGTCTTCGTGCGCGGAGATCCGCAGAAAAAGGGTGACCCCGTGAAACGCCGCTTTTTGGAGGTCCTCGATCCCGCTCGCAAGCCCTTCGACGCCGACGCCAGTGGCCGACTGGAACTGGCTCAGGACCTCGTGGACCGCAGCAACCCCCTGACCGGCCGCGTCTGGGCCAATCAAATCTGGCGTCACCTCTTCGGCACCGGATTGGTGGCCACCACGGGCGACTTCGGCCTCCAAGTCCCCGAGCCCCTGCACCGCGAGCTGCTGGACTACCTAGCCGCCGCTCTGATGGACCGCGGATGGTCCACCAAGCACCTCATTCGAGACATCGTGCTCTCCAAAACCTACCGCCAGAGCAGCCTGGATCGCCCCGATCAGGCCGCTAAAGACGTGCTCAATAACCACTTCTGGCGCGCCAACCGCCGCCGCATGGACTTCGAAGCCATGCGCGATGGCATGCTCGCCGCCAGTGGCAAGCTCGACCTCACCCTGGGAGGTCGCGCCGTCAATCTCTCCACCGAGCCCTTCAGCACCCGACGCACCATTTACGGTTATGTGGATCGCACCAACCTCGATCCCCTCTTCACCACCTTCGACTTCCCCTCCCCCGACATCGCCAGCACCCAGCGCAGTGAAACCCTCGTACCCCAGCAAGCGCTGTTTGCCCTCAATGATGGCTTCATCATCGATCTCGCCCGCAGCCTCGCCCATGGCGCTCAAGACACCGCCGGCACCCCCGCCGACAGCTCTGGTGCCATCGATTGGCTCTACCGCACCGTCTTTTTCCGCCCGCCCACCGAGGCAGAAAGCGTGCTCGCCTCCAGCTTCCTCAACGAAGCCAAACTTCAAAGCAACCGCAACCTGCTCGGCTCCTGGGTCTGTGGCTACGGCAGCGCCGACCCCGCCAGCAGTGGCAAAGATCGTTTCAAACGCCTGTCTTACTTTGATCCCAAAACTCGCCGCTACCAAATGGCCCGCGTCTTCCCACACCCCCGTCTCGGCCACGTCTCCCTCTCCGCCTCCGGCGGTCACCCCGGCAGGGACCTCGCCACAGCCGCCGTCCGGCGCTGGATCGCTCCCTACGACGCCGAAATTGAGATCCAGGGTGAACTCAGCGTCACCCGCCAAGGCAGCGGAGACGGCGTACGCGGTCGCCTCCTCTCCTCCCGCAGCGGCCAGATCGGCGAGTGGATCTCCGACGGCGGCCCCGTCCAGACCCCCATCGCCAGCTACCAAGTCAAACGCGGAGAGACCCTCGACTTCGCCGTCGATTGCCGGGAGAGCAACACCTCAGACGGCTTCCGCTGGATCCCCAGCATCCGCCTGCGCATCCAGCCCGAGCAGGCCCCCACCGGCGTGCAGACCGTCTGGGACGCCCAGGCCGACTACGCCCCACCGCCTCCGCCACCGCTCCAGCCACTCGAGCAATTGGCCCACGCGCTCCTCATGACCAACGAATTTTTATTCATCGACTGATCCCCTCCCCGCCATGCACTCCTGCACCACCTGCTCCGACCCCCACGGCCAGCCCCTCCCCCTCACCCGTCGGCAGATCCTCTCCCAGGCCGGTTTTGGCATCGGCAGCCTCGCCCTCGCCGGCGTGCTCAGTGACATGGGGCTCACCGCCCAGGCCCGCGCCTTCACCCCCAGCCCCTCCTCCGCCGACAGCCTCTCCCCCTTGGCCCCCCGCCAGTCCCACTTCCCCGGTAAAGCCAAGCGCGTCATTCACCTCTTCATGAATGGCGGCCCCTCCCAGATCGACACTTTCGATCCCAAGCCCCTGCTGAAAAAATTTCATGGCAAAACCATCCCCGCCATGAAAGGGCTCGCCAAAGACCGCCGCCTCGGAGGTGCCGCCTTTGCCTCCCCGTTCACCTTTTCCAAACACGGAGAGTCCGGCATGGAGATCAGCGAACTCTTCCCCCAGCTCGCCCAACACGCCGACAAACTCTGCGTCATCCGCTCCATGTTCAGTGACATCCCCAATCACGAGCAGGGCTTCATGATGATGAATTGTGGAAACATCGCCCTGCCCCGCCCCAGCGTCGGAGCCTGGACGCTGTACGGCCTCGGCACTGAAAATCAGAGCCTCCCCGGCTTCGTCGTCATGTGCCCCAACGGCATGCCCACCGCGCAAAGCTCCAACTGGCGCAGCGCCTTCCTCCCCGGTATCTACCAGGGCACCTACATCAACACCAAAGAGACCGATCCCGAAGAACTCATCGCCAACCTGCAAAACGACTACCTCTTCCCCGATCAGCAGCGCCACCAGCTCAGCTACATCCAGCAGCTCAACCGCCTCCACGCCAAGCAACGCCCCTCCGATCCCCAGCTCGAAGCCCGCATCGAATCCCTCGAACTCGCCTTCCGCATGCAGAGCGAAGCCACCGACGCCTTCGACATCGCCCGCGAACCCACCGCCGTCCGCGAACGCTACGGAGACAACATCCAAGGCCGCCAAACCCTCATCGCACGTCGCCTCGCCGAGCGCGGCGTCCGCTACGTCCAGGTCTATCACAGAGCCGGCCAGCCCTGGGACAGCCACGCCAGCCTCGAGGCCAATCACCGCCGTCTCGCTAGCGAGTGCGATCAAGCCATCGCCGCCCTCCTCACCGACCTCGCCGAGCGCGGCATGCTCGAGGATACCCTCGTCATCTGGGGAGGAGAAATGGGCCGCACCCCCACCGCCCAGCTCCCCCTCACCCCCAAAATCGGACGGGATCACCACACCGACGGCTTCACCGTCTGGCTCGCTGGCGGCGGCGTCAAAGGCGGCACCGTCTATGGCAGCACCGACGAGATCGGCCTCTCCATCGCCGAAGACAAAGTCCACGTCCACGACCTCCACGCCACCATCCTCCACCTCCTCGGCTTCAATCATGAAGCCCTCACCTACCGCTACGCCGGGCGCAACTTCCGCCTCACCGATATCTTCGGCAACGTCGTCCAAGACATCCTCGCCTGATCATCCCCACACCGCTTTTCCCCCGTCCGCCATGCTCCGCCACCTCCTCACCGCCCTCCTTTTTCCCACCCTCCTCAGCGCCACCCCCGAAAAGCCCAACATCATCGTCATCATGGCCGATGACCTCGGCTACGGAGACGTCTCCTGCTACGGAGCCGACACCTACCGCACCCCCAACATCGACCGC
>JAGRPD010000410.1 GCA_020439875.1 Verrucomicrobiales bacterium | reverse complement strand
ATGGGGCGGGGCGGAGGAGAGTGGTGGATGGGGAGGGGGTGGCTTTGGGCTGGGTGTCGATGACGGCACCGGGGTCGGATCGATTCATTGGCTACTCGGGACCGACGAATTTGCTGATCGTGTGGGGTGAGGATGGGCGGACGCTGGGGGTGCGAATTTTGCGCAGCGCGGACACGGCGGAGCATGTGGCGGAGGTGGTGGCGGATCGGGGCTTTTTTCGCCAGTTTGTGGGGAAGACGGCGGCGGAGTTGAGTGAGAGCGAGGTGCGAGGAGTGACTGGAGCGACGCTGACGAGTTCGGCGATTGCGGAGAGTCTGGCGGGGAAGGAAGGCGCTGCGGCAGCGGGGATGTCACAGCGGTTTCCGGAGCCGATCACGCTGGAGGAGGTGCAGGCGCTGCGACCGGAGGCGGTCGAATTGCTGGCGGAAGCGAGTTGGCCGGGTGTGTGGCGAGTGATGGATGCGGGGGGAAAGACAGTGGCGCGGGTGACTCGGACGGCGGGGGTGGCGGATGCGGTGATCGGCTACAAAGGGCCGACGGACACGCTGATGCTGCTCTCGGCGGATGGGGAGCGGCTGGAGGCGATGCGTCTGCGGCGCAGCTACGATACGAAGCGGTATGTGGCTTATGTGACGGGGGATGATTACTTTTTGAATCTGTTTGCGGGACGTCCGCTGGTGGAGATGGCGGGGTTAGATTTTCAGGCGGAAAAGGTGGAGGGCGTGTCGGGTGCCACGGAGACGAGCTGGGCGGTGGCGGAGGGGGTGAAGCGACGAGCCGAGGAGTTGGAAGGGAGTCGGCGGGCGCTGACTTGGCTGCCGGAGGGGATGCGCTGGCGCTGGCGGGATACGGGGCATGGGTTGATGATTTTGAGTGCGCTGGTGATGGCATTCACGAATCTGCGCGGGCGGAAATGGGTGCGGCATGGGCATCATTTTCTGCTGGTGGTGTATGGCGGGTTCATCGCGGGAGAAATGCTCTCGCAGGGGCTGCTGGCGGGCTGGGCGGTGCATGGTGCGCCGTGGCGGAGTGCGCCGGGATTGGTGGCGCTGGCTGTGGTAGCGCTGCTGGGGCCGATCTTCACACGGCGGCAGTTGTATTGTCATCACCTCTGCCCGCATGGGGCGCTGCAGCAGTTGCTGGCGCGGCGTTTGCCGTGGCAATGGACGCCGGGTCAGCGGGTGGAGCGGGTGTTGAAGGCGGTGCCTTGGCTGCTGCTGGCGCTGGTGGTTGGGGTGGTGATGCTCAATGCGAAGCTGCCGCTGAATGCGCTGGAGCCCTTTGATGCCTACGCGCTCGGGGTGGCTGCGGCAGTGCCTCTGCTGCTGGCCGTGGTGGGGGTGGTGGCGGCGTTGTTTGCCCCCTTGGCCTACTGCCGCTATGGCTGCCCGACGGGGGCTTTGTTTCGGTTGCTGCGTTATACGGGGGACGCCGACCATCCGGGGTGGAGAGATTTAACGGCGGCTTTGCTGCTTTTGATAACATGGAGGCTGAGTGATGCGATTTGATCTAACAGGTGCTGGAATGGCGGTATTGCTATTGACGGGGTGCGGGGGTGAAAAACAGGTGGATTTGGCGGGTGAGGCGATGGGGATGCGCTGGCGACTCCAGGTGGTGGGAGAGGCGGATGGGGGAGAGATCCGAAGGGAGGTGGACGACGTCTTGGCGGCGTGGGATCGGGCGGCATCGATCTGGCGGGAGGATTCTGAGGTGTCGAAGTTTAACCGGCGTGATGACACCGAGTGGATGCCGGTGGACGTGCGCTTGGTGCAGGCGGTGGATCTGGCGCGGCACGTGGCGCTGGAGACACAGGGGGCGCTGGATGTGACGTTGCGTCCGCTGGTGGCGCTGTGGGGTTTTGGTCCGGAACGGGAGGGTGGCGGTGAGCCGGATGCCGCTACGCTGGAGGCGGCGCGAAAACGGACGGGATGGGATCGGCTGGAGTGGCGGCAGGAGCCGGCGGCGCTGCGCAAACGCGCCCCGGATGTGGAGATCTGTGTGGATGCGGTGGTGGAGGGTCTGGCGATGGATGAAATCGCGGCGAGGCTACGGGCGCGTGGCTTGAATAATTGGCTGTTGGAGCTGGGGGGAGAGGTGCTGGCGGCGGGTCGTCTCGATGAAACGACGCCGTGGCGGGTGGCGGTGCAGGCTCCGGGAGCGGCGACGGGGAAGGGGCTGCTGGAGCTGCCGCTGGAAGATGCGGCGCTGGCGACGAGTGGCACCTATCGGCAGCGGCGGGAGAGCGATCATGCCACGCACATTTTGGATCCTAAAACCGGACGTCCGATTCAGCATGGGCTGGTCTCGGTGACGGTGTGGCATGAGCGTGCGGCGCTGGCCGATGCGTACGCTACGGCGCTGCTGGTGCTGGGGCCGGAGGTGGGGCGGTGGAAGGCGGAGGCGCTGGGGCTGCGTGTGGTGTGGGTGGTGGATGAGGGATGAGGGATGAGGGATGAGGGATGAGGGATGGGGGATG
>JAGRPD010000032.1 GCA_020439875.1 Verrucomicrobiales bacterium | reverse complement strand
GCCGCTTGCCGCTGATGGGAAAGGAAATGCTTCACCGCACCCAGGAGGTAGGAGCGAAAGCGCCCTCGCCGCGGATCCGCATGCCAGATGGTCCCTCCGCCCAGCATTTGTTCAAAGAAGGCGTGGCTCGTTTCCCGCGCCGCGTCCGCATCCCGCAGCACCACCCGCAGGAACGTCACCACCGGTTCGTAGTAGGCGTCGCAAAGATCGGCCAAAGCCTGGCGGCCATGATCGGAATCCTCGCGCGCCAAACAGACCCGCGTCCACCGGGTGGTGTGGAAGGCGGATGCCTCAGGATTTGCAGCTCGGACGCTCATGACGGATTGGCCCCAAAGGATGCCACAAGTCCATGACGCTTGGGGAGACAAACGTTACGGAGAAAAGGGGTCCTCGCGCTTTGGCGAACGTGCCTACGGGTAGTCGGCGCCAGTGAGACTCCAAGCTCGAGATCGAGGTTACTTCTGCCGACGGCGGCGAAGGATCGAGAGCAGTCCAAGAGCCAGCAAACCGAGGCGGCCCGGCTCTGGCACCACGGTGATGGTTCCACCCACGTAGATGTCCGCGGTGTCCCAGGCCAGACCGTAGGAGGAGATGTCCGGCAGGGAAAGGGTGCTGAATTCATTGCCGGATCCAATGGAGTTGGTGATGCCGCTCCAGTCGAACAAACGCCAAGTGTCACCCTTTGCCCAGGCGGTCATGCCATTGGGATCGAGCACATTGAGGGTGCCATTGAGGAAGATGTCACCACCGAGGATGAAGCGATCCGCAGCGCCAAGCAGGGAGCTATTGTCCCCCGCCCCGGCACCGCTCCACAGGTCCAGCGTGGTGGTGGAGCCTGCGTCAAAGGTGATGGTGCCGGTGCCGGAAACGATCATGCTCAAGTCCTCACCCGCCGTATCGGTGGGAAGACCGACGATGACCTCACCACCGATCAGGATGTCTTGATCCGTCCCCGGGGCGATGAAGCCACTGCCTCCGAGAATGGTGGAGGCCTGGGTGGTGACGGAGCCGGTTCCCGTGGCGGAACCCGAGGTATTGGTGACAAACAGAGAGCCCTCATCGAGCTGGGTACCACCGGCGTAGGTGTTGGCCTGACTCAGCGACAGCGCGCCAACCCCTGACTTCGTCAAAGGAGCGCATTCGTGACCTGAGACGAGAGCATCCAGCAAGAGCGCATTTGTCGGCGCGCCTGAGACGCTCAACTCGCCACCGGTACCATCGATCATGACAGCACGGTTGGCACCCAGTGTGACGAGCGCTCCGGTGCTCTCCAACACGCCACCATCACGGAGAGTGATGCCATTGCCAGCCGTGTCGGCGCCGAGGTTGCCAGCACTGGAGATGCGCACCGTGCCGGCGTTGATTTGAGTGCCATCGGCGTAGGTGTTGGTGCCGGTCAGAGCCAGTGTGGCATTGCCTTCCTTGATGATGCCGCCGTTGATGACCGTGGTCTCAATGGTGGCTCCGTTGACGTCACCACTGGTGATCGGCGTGGTGTTGGTGGTGGACACCGTGACGGTCCGGGAGGCACCACCAAGGTCAAGCGTGCCGCTGTCCGGCGCGGGGCTAGCCACCGTGCCGGTGCCGGTGATCAGCACATGGCGGACATCCTGACCGGTGCCCGTGCCGCGGTCACTGTCGAGAGTGATGTTTCCATTGACCACCAACGTGCCGCCGGCCCCCGTGCTGGTGGCGACGCCAAATCCGGTTAGGGTGCGCATTTCCAGGCTGCCGATGGTTTCTGTGTTTCCGTTCAGTTGGAATTCACCGAGCGATGCCGTTCCGGCTGTGCCACCCCCGAGCGAACCGATTTTGACATGCGCGTTGTCACCGATCTGTTCGTCGGTCAGTGTCCTGAGGGCAGCGCTTTGGGTGGTGGTGGTGTTGTAGCCGATTTCGAAGTCGCCGCTGCCCAATGGGTCGCTGCTGCTGGAGTTCAGGATGATGGTGCCGTGGGGGACGATCGTTGCGCCGGTGGCCGTGGAGGCGGGCGCGCCAGTGAAGGTCACCGTTCCCCCCGCCTGAGTCGAGCCCCCCAAGATGGTCAAGGCACCCGCACCGGTGCGAACGAGATCGGTGGCCGTAAAGGCCGCGCCGCTGGTGTTGATCACACCGTCGCCAGTGCCCACATCCATCGTGCGGCCACCGAGGTCATCGGCAAACGCCGCATCCAGCAGCAAGCGTCCCCCGCGGAAATTCAGCGAGGCCGAACCGATCTTGTCGGTGTCGTCGATGCTGACCGTTCCCTGATTCAGGTAGAGACTGGAGATGGCATTGCCAGCAGCTCCGAGGGTGAGCGTGCCGTCGCCGGATTTGACCAGGGGCACAGCGGAAGTGATGGGAGAGTTCAAAGCGAGGCTGCCTGCCGCTGAAGTGACATAGACGATCAGGTCACGCCCGCTGCCAGTGGTGAGGCCGGTAAAGGTGTCGATCACATGAGAACCCGCACCCGAGGCGAGAATCGCACCCGAGGTGATCTCCATCGACGAGGCCGGACCGGTCAGCGTGACAGCTGATGCCGAAGACAGTGCCAGGGAGTTGATGGCGGTCGGTGTTCCGCTCAGCGTGGCGGTGGAGGTGTAGCGGATGTTGTCCGTCAGCGCGCCGGTGATGGCGGTGTTGTTGTTGATGTATTCGGTGGTCAGGTTCAGAGGGCGCAGGCCGTTGGCACCGACATCGTGGGTGACGAAGGTGTCGCCGATGTTTCCACTGGTGCTGGCGTCATCTCCGATGATCCAGGGGATGATGCCAATGTTGGTGCCTGAGGTGCCGCCGCCGACTTCCTGGTTGTTCAACGCCGTTTGGCCCGCAGTATCAAACCGGATCTGACCCCGGCGTCCCGTGGTGAGGCCGAGGTTGAGCCCCTTGACAAGCAGGGTGGCGTGTTCCGAACCGCGGTTCAGGGTGTCGGCCACCACATCCGCCACGGTGGAGGTTCCTGTGTTGTTCGGATTGGCAAAGATCACGTTGTGTCCTGCCCCGAGGTTGATGGGTCCGACATTGTCCGAGCGGGTACCGTTTTGGTTCTCATTGTAGATGTAGAGGCCCTGGCGGCCCGCTTCGAGGACGGTGCCTGCGGTGTTGTTGAGCGTGATGGGCGCGGTATTGCTGAGACGGTCTTCACTGGCGGTCTGCTCCTGGCGGGCGAGAAGCTCGCCACCGGCGTTGATGGTGTATGAGGTGGCATGACGCAGCGCCCCCGATGCTCCGTAGATGTCGATGCGGCCTTCGTTGATCACCACGGCCCCGGTGAAGGTGGAGGCGGCGTCACCCCAGGTGATGCCAAGGCTATCGATGCCCTCTTTCACCAGGGTGCCGGTTCCAAAGAAGGCGCCGCCGAAGTCCACACGCTCGGTGGCGGTCGTGTCACCATCGGTTTGATTGACCACGAGCGTGGAGCCCGCGTTGATGATCACGGAGCCCGCTCCCGCGCTACCACCGATCAGGCGGCGAATGGTTTCAGACTGTCCGGCTGCGATCTCAAAGGCAGCACCGCCGGCGGCAGGATCGGTAGCCTGCAAATTGACATCCGAATTGTCCCACACGGCGTCCCCGCCGGTGACGATGACACTGCCTTCATTGATGCCCAACGCTCCAGCCGCCGTCTGCGTGCCGGAAAGAATGAGGGTGCCTGGACCACTTTTGGTCAGCGGGCCAGCGCGGTCGGAGGCGATTTCGAGGGTGCCCAGTCCGTTGGGGTTGTTTTGCTGAATGATGAGTTCGCCACCCGTGCCACTGAGCAGGGTGCCACCCGCGATGACAGAGGCATTGGCACCGACATTGGGCGTCACCATGATGCCGCCGCTGGAGATGGTGTAGTCACCACTCAAGGTCAGTGACGAAGGAGCCGCCGCGTCGAGGATGAGTGAGGCGATGGAGGGCGTGCAAAGGTCGATGGTGTGGGAATATCCCGCCGTATTGATGACATGCTGGCCTGCGGTCCACGCAGCCGGATCATCCCCCACCGTGCTGGTCAAGCCGATGATCTGGCCGCCGGAGACGGTGGCAAACTGGCTGTCATTCACGGTGGCCCAGGCACCGACGATGCCGTCTGCCGTGTTGGTGGTGGTTCCGGCATTGACTTGAGTCATGGCCGGCAAGTTGAAGTTCAGCGTGCTGTCGTTCGAGCGCGTCACGTTTCCGGTGAGATCGAGTGTGACGCTTTGACCATTGGAGACCAAAACGATGTCCCCCGCACCCCGGTATGCGTTGATAGTGGCGAGGCTCTGAGTGGAGGCTGCGGAGGCATTGCCGAGGAGCGTGAGCATCGGGTTACTGTCCGCGTTGGACTCACCCATGCGCAGGTCTCCGGCACCGATCTTGGCACCATTGTTGGTGGTGAAGTCCAGGATGAGATTTCCCTCACGCACCCGCGTGTCGGTGGTGCCCAGTTGGTTGTCTGCAGACAGAGTCACGTCAAAGGCGGTGTTCTTGTCCATCACAAACCCGCTGGCTGAGCTGGCGAGGATGCCACTGACCGTTCCATTGTTTAGGAAGGCGCTGCCATTGATCGTGAGCACGCCGGTGGTGCCGGTGACCAGACCAATCCGATCCGCCGCGCCACCGCCCACGTCGAGGGTGGTGAGGGCTACGTTATACGCGCCGAGATTCAGAGTCGAGGTGCCGCCTGAATTGTCAGACAGCATGATGCGCTCCAAAGAGGGGTCGATGGCATCGTTGGCTCCGATGTTCACGGTTGAGCTGGTGCGCACATAGATGCGGTTGTCGGCGGAGCTTCCATTGGTGGCTCCACGAATGGCACTGGCTGTGTTGAGGTTCAGCACGGAGGCCGCACCGTCCATGATGTAGTCATCCTGCGAGACAAAACCGGAGCCGGAAATGGTCAGGGTGCCGCTGTTGTGGTCAAAGTCGTCACCGATCTCAATGGAGCCGGTCAGAGTGGTCTCTCCGGTGGAGTTGTGAATGAAATCGTTGGCGGTATTGGTGCTGGCCGTGTTGAGGGTGACGGCACCTGAGATCAGTGTGCTGCCCGCGCCCACCAGCGTCAGGTTGTTGTCGGTGGCGCTGGTGTAGTCACCAGCCAGGGTGAGGTCGATCACGGCGGAGGCGGAGTCACCGACGGTGATCACACGGTTGGCCGCACCATTGGCCAAGTTTGCGCTGATGATGCCGCCCAGCGGATGGTTGGTCTCATCATAAACAATGTTTCCACCCAGGGTGATGAGGCCCGGGGTGCCGTTGCTGTCAATGATCTGCGGTGTGGCTCCGGTGTCCGCGCCACCGAGCACGAGATCCCCCGACGGGCTGTAGGTGCGTCCATTGAGATCAAAGATGGCGGTGGCTCCGGGACCCGCGATGACATTGAGGGAACCGGTGGGAGCAAAGGAGCCGTTCACGCCGAGTTGAAGTGTGCCTTGCTGGACCAGGGTGTTTCCAGTGTAGGTGGAGGCACCATCGAGGATCAACGTTCCGACACCGTCTTTCACCAACGCCAGATTGTTCTCATTGAGCCCCGCGCCACCGAGCGCTCCCGCGTAGGTGGTGTTGCCCGTTTGATTGATCGTCAGAGTGGAGACCGCCGCATTTCCGCCGACGATGGCATTCGCCGTACCCGCTCCGCTGGTGGCGAGATCTCCGATGGCGGTGTCGGACGCGCCGTTGGTGGCATCTCCCACCTGCAGGCGCCCCGATGTGGCACCCGACCCCAGGATCAACGAGCCCGCTGTCGGCAGGCGGTTGCTGGCTCCGCCTTCCAAAATGACCGTACCGTCGGCGATGGTGGTGGTCCCGGTGAAGTCGGCCACACCGTCCATCCCCTGCAGGATAACCGTTCCACTTGAGGCACCGTCCCCATTGATGGTGACATTGCCTGCGCCACTGATGGAGTTGGTGAAGATGAGCGAGGAACCGCTGTCCACGTCCCAGGCTTGATCAGCTCCGACCCGGAAACGCGAGTTGATGGTCACGGTGTCTGGACCGCCGGAAGTGATGCGCACTCCATCCGTGGCCACCTGCGGCGCGACTTCGAGCCGAGCGGTGGAAATGGCACCTGGATCGATGGTGACGGACACCGGCGTGTCGGCAGGCGTGGTGCTGGCCTCGAAAGTGAGGGAGTTGATTTTGAAATTCTGATCCAGCGTGGTGGTGATCGCCCCGCCTCCGGTGATGTTGTCGGCAATGAAGATCACATCACTGCCCTGACCCGGCGTGGTGGCGCGCACGGCGCCGGTCGCTCCACCGGACTTGTCATCCCACCAATTGGCGGCATCACCCCACTGGCTCGGCGTTCCTCCAGCGTTCCAATACCAATCGCCCGTGACCAGCAGTCCTGTCTGGAACTGAATGAGGGTATCCGTGACGATGAGATTCGCGCTGGTGAATCCGCCCGGTGTGCCACCGAGGATCCAGTCCGTCACCCCCAGCACCCCAGTCGTCAAGCCGCCATCGACGAAGCTGAGAAGGTCATACGTCGTGTTCGGATTGAGCCCCGTGTCCGTCAGGTTGAAGGTGATTTGGTTTCCAGAAAAAAGATTCAAGGTGCCACCGGTGAGCAAGGCCAAGAAATCCGTGTTCAGCTCATCATTCGGGGAGGTCTGATCTCCCACGTTGAAGTTGAGGAAACTCATCGTGCCGCCGCTGCTGCCAAGCGTGAGGGAGGTGAGCATGTCCAACTTGTCTCCCTGACCATTGAGCAAATTGAGCGTGGCTCCGTCCGCGATGTTCACATCCGTGACCAGCGAGTCACCGGCAAAATCCCCCGACACCCGCAGCACGCTGCCGAAGCCCGTGGCTTCTAGAACCGTCGTTCCGTCCAAGCCACCAGCGAGTTCCAGCGTGCCACCGCCGGACACGCTCGTCGTTCCAGTGTAGGTCGCCGGGCCGCTGACTGTGAAAGCACCCGTGCCCGTTGCCGACAGGTTGAGATTGTTTTCGTTCGTGCCGGTGCCGCCGATTTGACCGCCAAAGGTCTGCGCTCCCGCCGTGTTGACGACCAGCGTGGAGTTTGAACTGTTGCCGCCGACGACGGCATTGTCTGTGCCAACGCCGCTGGTGCCGAGACCCGCCAACTGCTGGCTGATCGCCCCGGATGAATCGCCAACTTGCAGTACCCCGGAGTTCCCAGCGTCACCCAAAATCACCGAAGTCGTGGTTGGCAGGCGGTCATTGCCACCCGCCGCAATGAGGCGGCCTTCGCGGATCTCCGTGTCACCTGAGTAGCTGTTGGCACTGCCCGAAATGAGGAGATTTCCCGCGCCCGTTTTGGCCAAACCGGTGGCACCTGAAATGTCGCCACTGATGGTGAGATCGTTGGCCGCCGCTGCGGAGTCTTGCACATCCACCAAGCGAATGTTGGATCCCAAGTCCACCGTGCCACTGATGATGGCACCCGCACCCGCGCCGGTGGCGTCGTATTGGATGCCGCCTTTGTAATCGTTCACGTTGGAGAAGGTGAAGGGAACGCTGGCCGTGACATCCCGCAGCACCAGCGCGTGGTCCAGATTGTCAAAGGCAATGCCACTGGTGACCTCGCGGCCATCCAAAGTGATGCCTGCGGTATCCACAATGGAGCCGCTGCGCCACTCCAGCCGACTGGCGGTGACCGTGCCCATCGTCAGATCCCCCGAAGCCTGGTGCTGCATGTCCAACGTGCCACCGTCGAGCAAGATGTTTGCCGCGCTGCGATCATCGTCGGTCTTCACAATGTCACCGGCCACGGTGAAGACACCGCCAGTCAGGTTCAGATCCCCCCGCGCGGTGCCATTCGTGCCCGAGTTGTCACTCCAATCGCCCATCGTCACATCGCCAAACACATCAAACACGCCGCCTCCCATGTTCAAAGTTCCCCGTCCGATGGAATTGGCCGTTGAAGTGCCCGTGCCGCGTTGCATTTGCCCCAGCAGGACGCTGATCGCGCTGATGTCGTTGGCTGCGGAGCTACCCGTCGTAAACACTCCATTGGCCCCGCCGGCGCTGCCATTGCCCGTGGTGCGGTTTTTCACCCCCACTTCCAAGCTCTCGATGCGGGCCACCAAGGTGCCTCCCGTCATGTCAAAGGTGCCTGATGCCACAGTTCCCGTGTCGGTGTTACGCTGATGGCCGACCTGGAGATTGACGGTAGCCCCGGTGACTCCGTTGAGGTTCAGCGTGCCCCCTGCGGCGATCGTCACCTCACCCGTGGATTTGCGTCCGCCGACCACGAACGTCGGCACCCGAACCGTGTTGGTGCCGGAGCCAAACACCAGCGATGAAGTCACCCCAGACTGCCCCGGGGTGGGGCTGTCACCCACCAGGATTTCATTGCCAACCAGCAGGTTGGAGTTTTGGCCAATGATCAAATCACCTTCACCCGTGGCCGAACCCACCGTGGACACACCGAGGCGAATGTTCTGCACTTGGGTTTCAAAATTCGTCGTGCCCGTCAGATCCAAGAGGCCGCGGGTCGGCGTGGCGAGAAGCGTCGTCGAACTGTCGTTGACACCGATGTCGAGATTGGGTTGGAACTGATCAAAGCCGATGCGCAGGGTGCCGGACGACTGGGTGACCTCCGCCTCGCGCTGATTGAGGCCAATGCGCAGGGCACCGCCCACCTCATTGTCACCACCGAAAAGCGTGATTGTGGAGACCGAATTGGACGTCGGGATCTGGGCGTCATTGCCGCCAAAGGTCAGGCCATCCCGCAAGTCCATCGCCCCGGTGAGGGTGACGTCCCAGGTGTTGTTGAAGCGCAGGTCACCGTGGCCGCCGATGGTGCCTGAAAACGTCGTGGTCTGACCGCTCGGACCCGTCAGCACTCCGGTGCCGATACCCGTCGCCAGAATGGTGTCAAAGGGGAGCGTCTCACTGGCTGCTGAGCTGCCGAGGTCCAGCGTGGTGCCGCTGGCCATTCGCAGGGTGCGCCCCGTGGTGGCCACTCCCAAGTTTCCGACGCCGCCCGCCACCACCGTCCCTTGGGTGATATTCAGGCTGCCGGTGAAGGAATTGCTGCCGGAAAGAATCAAGTCAGGCGCACCCCATTTGGTGAACGATGTCGCATTGGTGCCGTTGTCCACGATGCCGGCGGAAATCGTCACGGGTGAGCCCGCATTCGCATCGTTGCCCGTCCGCAAAACGATTTCACTACCGGCGAAAGCACCCCCTGTCAGCGTGCCGTTGGAGATGACCTTCGCCGTCGTTGTCGTCAGGGCCATCACACCGCCAGCATCAAGCTCCAACAGGTTGCCGCCCAGATCCAGATCGACCTGATCGTCGAGGATCAGCGAGTTGATCGTTGAGGCACTGGTTAAACTGACCGTGCCAGGTGTCGAGACTCTCACGTTCTCCACCGCCGCCCAATCTGCGGGGTTGGCGCTGGTTTCATAGGTCGTCAAGGCCGTGACCGAAGTGTCGAAGTTGCCGCCCGCAATCAAGTCGCCGGAAATCGTCGCCCAATCATCCCCCACCACGCCGAATCCGCCGACGCCGCCCTCAGCCAAGATGCCGTTTTTCAACAACTGCGTCGCGGGATTCGTCGCATTGCTCGGGCCGATCTGGATGCGACCCTTGGTGTTCACACCGAGGGCACCGTCAATCGCGCGGAAGCGCACCACCGCACCGGGCACACGGGTCAGGCTGTTGGCAAAGCTGTTTCCCTGATTGAAATACAGCACGGAGGTGTTGCTGCCGCTGGTTTGGTAGTCGTTGCTCACCAAATTGACACCGGACTCCAGCACCATCGCCCCGACGCGCTCGGAGTAGTTGGTGTTCGTGCTGTTGCCATCATCAAACTGGAATTCGCCCCCCCGGAAAGTCACCGCCATACCGTCCGGCAGGCGGTTGGTGTTGGTGCTGCCACCACTGGTGTTATAGATGGCAAAAATGCCGCCCTCAATGATGACGCCACTCACCGAATCCCAGTCCGCGCCGCCACGAATGTCCAAGCGCCCTGCCTGAACCGTGGCCGTACCGGTGAACGTGCTATCCGCTAAAAAACTCAAGCGGCTGCCACCCGTCTTGAGCAGATTCAATTTTCCAGTCCCGATACCGTCCTCAAGCACGATGTTCGCATCACGGTCCGCCGTCTGATTGACGGCAAACGTCGCGTCCAGGGTACCACCGTTGCTGACAAATCCGTAATTCTGCGCGAGCACTGCGCCCATATAAACATCGGTCTCATTGAGGCGTAGCCGCGCCGTGGCCGTGTTGCCCTGAGCAGCGAAACGAATGTCGTTTCGGCTAAATGGGTTGAGCGCCTGATCGGAATCCAAGCGCAGGATGCCGCGGTTGATGCTGATTTCACCGGTGATGGCGCTGGCACCCGCCAGCACCAGTTCCGAATCGTTGTTGGAGGCGGTCAAGGTGAGGCCCGCGTTCGCTCCCGTGTTGCGCAGCGAGCTGGTAATGGTGGTGGTGATCGGCGTCGCAGGAGACGCTCCCGCCAGGTAAAAAATCGCTTCTGCCGTGCCGAATTCCAGCGTTCCCCCACTGAGGGTCACCCCAGCGGCAGAATTGTCGAGAAACGCTCCCGATGTAATTTCAAACACCCGTCCGTTTTCAATGGTGAGCGAACTGCCCGTGTCCATGCGCAACGCATTGACGCCCGAGCGATAGGCCACACTCTCAGCTCCCACCAACCGCACGTTGTTATCCGTGATGGAACCGTTTGGGATCGTGGTGGCGTACTCGGAAAGAGTGAGCGGGCGGATGCCGGTGGTGGGATCGAGCGTCACGAAAGACTCGCCTGAACCCGTCGTCGAAGTGCCATTGCCAATGGCCCAGGGGATGATGCTGATGTTCGTGCTGCCAGCCGCCCCGCCACCACCGACGAAACTCGTCCCGGTCGGTGCAGCCGTCACAAACAGCCGGGAAGTGTCTGCTGCCGCCGCCAAGCCCAGCCCAGTGCCCCGGAAGAGAAGAGTGCCCTTGTTGGAACGAATCAGGCTGCCGGTCGTGACTTCCAACTGCCCGCCAGCGACGGGATTGAGGGTAAAGACGTTGTGCCCGCTGTTCGTCTCCAGACTACCAATCGTCTCCACCGTCGTGTTGACCGTGTCATTCGCTCCAAAAATGACGACTTCACCGGCATCTTGAATCTCGATCTGGCCTGCATCAGGGATTCGATCCAAGTTGAAGGCCGTGTCCGTGTGACTGCCGATTTCAATGACGGCGTCCGAAGATGCAGCGGTGAGCTGGTTGGTCAGAATGCGGGCGTTGTTGCCAGCGATCCGCAAAATGCCCGCGGAAGCCGTCAAAGCACCCGTGAAGGTCTGCGTGTTGGTCAGGGTAAGCGTCGTGGCCGCATTGTTCTTGTTGATGGCCAGCAGAGTGTCCGCATCCCCGTCGGAAATGATGCCGTCAAAGGTCCCGGAATTGAGGTTGATCGTCCGGGTATTGTTGTTGCCCGTGTCGGAGCGGGTGATGCTGCCCGCGCCACCGATGGTGCCGATCGTCTCCGCCGTGGCATTGTTGTTGTTGAACTCCCAAGTTCCATCAACCACGAGCGTGCTGGTGTCGGTGATGGAGTTGCTGCCAGCCGTGGTGCGCAGTGTCGCGCCCGCAGCCACCGTGATGGTGGAGGCCGTGGCGCTGCCAATGCTGACGTTGCCCACCTGAAGCGTGCCTTGATTGATGTTCCAGCCACCTGTCGCGGCACTGGTCGTGTTGATGATCAACGTGCCGGTTCCCAGCTTGTTGATCGCAGCGCTGCCCGTGAGGTTGGTGGCCAGCGTCGCGGTGAAGGTGGGATCGACCGTGATGTTGCCGTTGGTCAAAGTGAGGTCGCCTCCGCTGAGGATGTAGCCATCGTCCGCAAACAGCAGCGAGTTGGCCAAATCACCAGCCGTCAGCGTGATCGTGCCGATGGATGCGCCATTGAACTGCACGTCATCCGTCGCAATGGGTTCAGCCGCACCACTCCAGTTGCCACCCGTGGCCCAAAGAAAATCCGCAGATGTTCCGGTCCAGACGTTTTGCGCGGCAAGCGGCTGAACCGCCAAGCAGGCAGTGGAGGCCAAAAACACCGTTGTCTTGAACGACGGAAAGAGGGGCGGCCGAATGGTCTTCATAAGCGGTCAGTATCTGAGAAAGCAGTTAAATACTCTTCCTCGAATACTGATCCAATCTTTTTCTGAACCAGAGATAGATATTACCTAGGATACATTTATGACGTATTTTGGATACGCGTAAAGCGTATTTAGCGCCTCTTTTCCAAGCCCTTTCTCCTCCCAGAGAACAAAATCCCCTCCGAAGTTTGCGCGCTTTTTTGAGCTACCCCGATGCCCCTTTGCGCCCAGACTCCCTCATTATTTTACTTATCCACCGGCGCGGCCTTGATCACGACGTCGTCGTAGTGAACGTCGTTCACGTAGGTGGTGAAGCTGACCACGGACTTGGTCTCGTGGGTGTTGCCCTCGGAGGCAAAGCTGCCGACTTCCTCGCCGTCGATCTTCACGCGAACCGTGTCGTCTTTGGTGAAGATGCGAAGCTGGTGCCACTCGTCCCGATCCAATTCGACTTTGAAGGTCGCGGTCTTCGTTTTCAGCATCTCGGTGGTCTCGGCATCCAGGCCGCCGGGCGCGTTTTTCTTTTCGTAGATCGAGTTTTCCATGTTGCCGGTCTTCGCATCCGTGATGGCCACCGAGGTGGGCGAGACCGTGACATTGCAGATGTGACCGGCGTGGGAGCCTTTGAAGTCCTTGTCGTCAAACCAGACGTTGAAGCGCTCGGCCTCGGGTCCGGCGAACTTGAACTTCACGCCCACCATCATGTCCTTCCGCCCCTCGAAGCGCGTGGCCTCGACGCCCGCATGGTCTTTGATGTCGATGGTCTTGCCCACCAGCACCCCGTCTTGAATGACGCCGGCGCTCTTGTAATGGCTCCACTTCTCGCCAAACGCGGGGGCGGAAAAGTCGTCTTCAAAAACCAACTCGCTATAGGGGATCTCGTCCTCCAGGCCTTGGCGCTTCATGTCCCACTGCTTGAGCCACTCCTGATCCTCGGCGGAGAGGTTTTCCACAGGAACATCAAAGTTGGTTCCGCCGCGCCGGATCTGAACCACACCGTCTTTCAGATCGAGCACCTCGGCGTTGATTTTCACGCCTTCCGTGTTGGTAAATTCCCGGTATTCCCCGGCGGAAGCCAAGCTGGCAGTGGCAAAGAAGAGGGCGAGGGGCAGGTGAGATTTCATGGCGGATTTATCGTTTCAATTCAAACTTTGGCAAGTGGCTGCATCAGGACGTTTTTTCAGGTGGAAGCTCGAGAGCTTCGCGAAGGATTCTGCGTTCCTCCAGTGGCAGCGCCAGCAGTTCACCCTCGTCCTCTGCCTTGAGGTAGTCGATGCCGACGCGGAGCAGTCGCAGCGGAATGGTGAGGTCATCACGGTGCTCTTCCGGCAACTCACTACGGAACGCTTGCCACTCCCTTTCCCAGGTGTTTGCCCAGGCATCCCAAGCGGAGTGGTTGAGTGCGCTCGCTCCAATTTGAGGCAGGTACTTCACCAACGCCTCACCAAGCAGTTTGAGAGCATTGTGATTGGCGAAACCTTTCAGGAAGGAAGCGATTCGACCCGACCATCGAGAAGGATCGCTGGATTCGGCGAAGACTGCTGTCACCGACGCTTTCCCGACATGTGCGAGTCGGCCGCGGTTCAGAACGTCTTCAATTTCTGGCGCTGAGGGCATCGAGAGCAGACGTTGAAAATCATTTATGGCCGCTGCCCAATTTTGCTCGCCCTGGAATAAAGTGCCGCGATTGTTGAGCGCCATCACCACCAATTCGACGGGCGCATCGGGCAATTCAATCACACGAGTGTAGTCCGCCATCTCCTCGTCTAGTTGATCTCGTGTAACACCGCGATTGTATAGCGCCTGCGCCACCAGACGAACGGGCACGTCCGGCAGTTCAATCACACAACTGAAGTCAATGATCGCCTCGTCAGGACGGCCTTCCTCAGCATACTTCACACCTCGATTGAAACGTGCTTTCGACACCTGATCCACAGGTGCGCCTGACATTTCAATCACATGTGTGTAGTCCCTAATTGCTTCGTCAGCACGGCCTGCCTGGCTATGTCCAACTCCTCGGTTATTTAGCACTACCGCCAAGTAATAGGGAGACACATTTGGGAGCTCAATCGCACGCCTGTAGTCCTCGATTGCTTCGTCGCGACGGCCTGCATCGCTGTGTACGACACCGCGATTGCAAAGAGCCTTCACCATTTCAGACACTGGCGCTGTCCTCATCCCAACGACGCGGCTCCACATCTCAACGGCCTCGCTTGAGTGCCCTCTACAGTAAAGTGCGATTCCCAAATCATTCCAGGCCACAGCATCGTCGCTTTCTTGTGCGAGGGACCTCAGGCAATCGATCTGCTCATCGGTGCAGTTTTCAAGGTCGATGCCGTCGACCTCGGACCGGAGGTAATTGAGTCGCAGAGAGTTTCCCTCGAGTTCGGTGAGTCGATGTGCTTCACCGAAGTAGGCGGTGAAACGCGATTCAGCGTTGCATTCAGCGAGGCGATTTTCCAGCTCCTCCCGCTCGTACCAAATCCGCAGGAAATCGACGATGAGCGACAGGGGCCGCCGGTCATGCGTTTCCTTCACCTGAATTGCAAGGCGCATCATCGGTTCGGCGAGTTCGTAGAACACCTCGCGTCCGCGGGGGCGGGAGATGAGATAACCCATTTCACGCAGCTGCTTGAGTTGGCCGGTGATGGAGTTGTGGGTGGTAAAGAGGCCTTCGGCGATATTTTTGACGGGAACCGGATGGCGATTGCGGCAGAGGAGCTGAATGATCTCTCTCTGCTGCGGGCTCAGCCACCTTAAACGCTCCTGGTAGTAGCTGGTGAGCTGGCGATCGACCATTTCCTCAAAGGGGCGCACGAGATCGTCGAGATCCTTGGCCTGAGTCAGCAGTTCGGAAAAGATGACGTAGAGACGCGGATTGCCGCCAGCCAGGGCGCGAATCGCGATCACGCGGGATCGTCCCGTTGGGGTCTTCAAAAAGGCCAAAACTTCGTGCCGCTTTTGAAGGGTAGCGATCTTCTCCAGCAGGGTCCGCGCCTCATCGACCGTGAGGGGTTTGAGATGAGAGGTATCAAAAAACCCAAAGAACGGTTCATCGCGATTCGAGACTTCCTTGAACAGTGCCTGCGCGGTGCCCACGGTCGCGAAAACCGGATGATTCTGGAGAAACGCACGCCAAGCGAGTTGCTCGCCCGGCGGGAGGTGGTGGAACAGGCTGTCGAGATTTTCCAATATCACGACTGCGGTTTTGCCTTTCAGATCGGCGACCAGACGCTGCTCCAGCAGGTCCCGCGCGGTGGTGGGGTCTTTGCCCATCAGGTTCTGAATCGTGGCTTCAGGAAACTCGTCTGGGTAACGCTCGGAAAGGCTGCGGTAGATCAGGATCAGCAGCCGCAGGAAGTTGGTGGCGGTCTCATCCTCATTGAGCCAGGCGATGCGCATCTTCGTGGCCAGCTTCGCGTCCTGCCGGAGTCGGTGCTGGATCAGCGTGACAAGGTGGGATTTCCCCGAACCTCGTGAGCCCACGAAGAGCAGGTGGTGCTTGCTGTCCGTGAGGATGCTTTCGCGCACTTTGGCGACGCTATCCCGCAGCAGATCCTCGCGCTGAACGAGAATGGCTTCCAGTTTTTCGGGATCGGCCCACTGCGGAGAGAACTGAGGGAGAAAGGTCGAGTCAGACATGGCTGTCACAGGTCGCGTTCGAGCCGCCACCAACGGCGGATGATGTCGAGGTAAAAGCGGTATCGGTTTGCCTCGTCGCGCATCAGATAGTGATCGAGGCATAGAAGCTTGAGGAGCCGCCTCACCCGCTCTTGGTCGGCATCCATCTGGGAAGCCAAGTCCTTCAAGATGGCAGCCAAATTCATCGGCTGGCCGACGGCCACCGTATCGAGAATGGCCAGGACGATCTTTTGGCTGCCCTCGTAGTAGCGGTCGATCCGGTTTCGATAGTGCTGGAGGTCCCAGTCGTTTTGATCGGACCGGATTTCGCGATCCAGCGTGGACTCGATGAGCTGCGGAGTCAGAGACTGGTCCTTGGGAAGGCGGGAGACGAGCTTGTGAATGTAGAACGGCACATGCCCAACAGCACTGGTGAGGGCTGTGACGCAGGCGTCGACATCTTCGAACTTCCGGCCGCTTCCCTCCATCAGGCCACGAGCCAGAGTCTCGCTTTCAGGTGCCGCCAACGGACCGGGCTGAGCCTTTGCCATGCGGTTGAGCGGACTGCCGTTGTAGCCATTTTGGCGCAGGGAATGGAGAACGTGATGGAGGCCAATGGAGCCGGACAGAAAGAGCCGCACCCGATCATGATCCTGCCCCAAGGCGCGCAACACATCCAGGACGTCCATGGCCACGGCCGGACTGTCATTCTTGGCGATTTTGCCGATCAAATAGGGGATCTCGTCCCAAAAGAAGACCATCTTTGCTTCGTCGCCACGGGCAACCATCGCTTCGTCGATGTCGGCAAAGGTTCGGCTCAGCACCTCCTTCCAAGGCACCGCACTACCGTCTGGGAGCTTGAGAATACCGGCGATCTCTGCGCCCGCCATTTTGCCCAGCAGGTTCCCCATGCGGCGCAGGTTCCGCTGGGTGCCGCTTAGCATTTCGGCGGAAAGCCGATAGGCCAGAGTGGCGAACTCGGCTGCCGTGGTGCACGAGCTGACATCACGATAGACTGATGCCCACCCCGCTCGTGGTTGAGCGTTCATCTTCTTCATGATCTGGGTCTTCCCGATGCGCCTCAGATCGTTCATGTAGATGCTCTGGGCAGAGAGAATGCCCCAAAGCTCCGTGATGAGCTCGTCCCGTCCCAAGGTTTCTTCAGGAGAAACCTGACCGCCCGGATTGATTGAGAAAGCCATGACACTCTGATTAAAACCAATAATCCACTGTTTGTCAAATACGTTTAAATCAATACCACATTATTTTTGAAGTATTTAATTTGAATCACAAAATGTCTGTGAATGGTTGTCTGGACTTGATCAATGCCGACTTGTTTAGACCGGCTGCATGAGGACAAACGGCGACACCACCAGCGCCCGGAAGGTCAGGTTGGCCGACTCCCAATACACGGCGTGGGGCTCCGACGGCACCACCAGGTCACCGCAGCCGCGCCAGTCCGCCACCCGCCCGAGGTCATCGTCCGCAATCGCCTTCCCCACCTCGGTGATCGACAGCGAAGGGTCCACGTAAAGCAGGGCCCCACTCTGGTAATGCGGCTTCAAGTAACTCCAATCCACCTCGCCCGTGTACTTCTCCAGCTTCTCCTCGGTGGTGGTTTCATCGGTTCCCAGCATCACATAACGCATGGGTTCGTCGTCGGAGGAAGAGGTCATCTCGGTGCGATTCATCGGGCTGCAATCAGGCCCGGGAGGTTAGCACGCAGCGCCAGCCGTGGCAACGCGCGGGCACCACCCCCGCCAGCTTCTCTCGGCTGGCATCAATTTGGGAATATCAAAGTCTCGCGCGGAGACGCGGAGGGATTGACCACGGGGTCTGCTTGAAGAAACATCTGAGGAAGCCTTTCCCGCCTCGCATCCCCAAAAATCCATGAACTGCCCGCTATGCCATACTCCCATGAAGAGTGGGCGGGCTTCGCTCGAGTATCCGTTCTGGGGTCTCCATTTGACGAAATGGTCGTCTCAAAGCCTCTATTTTGAATCCCCTGAGAATGAACGACTGCCCATGGTCGGGCTGGACGACAGCCGCATTGCCTTCCTTTGCCCATCCTGCGAGGGCTTGTTTATCGCTTCTCCCAAGACTCCTTTCCCTGCCGAAACGGGTTTGCCACCCACCTGCGGCCAGTGCGGCATTTCACTTCGTGCTGGACGCACGGACTGCCATTGGTGCGGCTGGCACCCAGAAACCGACGCCAACCAAACACCTCAAGACGGCGACGCCAGATGCTCTGGATAGAGAGCCATCGATTGGCCCTTTGCTTGATCTTTGAGGAGGGCAAGTGGCGCTCTCCGAATCCCTCTGGACGATCCTTGCCTGCGAGTCTTGACTTGAGGGGGCTGGTTTGCAAAAAATGGCCGCCATGAGCTGCCTCCTCTTTCACGGCCTCTCCGTTTTGCGGTCGGACGCGGTCCGCACCAGGCCCGAGTTTTGAGATCGCCCCCGTTCCTTGTTCGCCTATTTCTCCCATGCGCCCTCTCCTCCCTGCCCTCCTCGCCTTCGCCACCCTGGCCACCGCCCAAGAGCCGCCTTACGATGTGGTTCCTGACGTTGCGCCTCCGTATTATCGCGTCCGATATGAAGCCTCTTCTGAGCCGGGCGCGTTGATTTTCCCCGTCAAGTACACGGTCTGGATCCCGCCCGGCGTACCGACCCTGCGCGGCGTGGTGGTGCATCAGCATGGCTGCGGAGAGGGCTCCTGCAAATCTGGCCTTACTGGTGCCTTCGACCTGCACTGGCAGGCGCTGGCCAAGAAGCATCATTGCGCCCTGCTGGCCCCTTCCTACGAGCAGCCGCAGGACGCCGATTGCCAAATGTGGTGCGATCCGCGCAACGGATCCGACGCTGCCTTTCAGAAAGCGCTGGCCGACCTCGGAAAACAAAGCGGCCATGCCGAACTCGCCACCGTACCCTGGGCCCTGTGGGGTCACAGCGGCGGAGGTCACTGGGCCGGTGGCATGACGCTGCTGCATCCCGATCGCACCGCTGCCGCCGTGCTGCGCTCGGGCGTACCCTTGTTTGAAGCCAATCCCGACCGCTCCAGCATCCAACCGCACACGCTCGATGACGACGTCGCCGCCGTGCCGATCCTCTGCAACCTCGGCACCAAAGAAGGCGTCACGGTCAAGGAAGGTCGCTTCGCTGGAGCCTGGGCCGCCAACGAGGCCTTCTTCACCGCCGTGCGCGCACGCGGCGGACTGATTGCCGTCTCGGTCGATCCCTTCACCTCGCACGAATGTGGCAATCAACGCTACTTCACCATCCCCTGGCTCGATGCCTGCCTCACGGCTCGCCTGCCTGAAAAACCTGGAGATCCCTTGAAGCCCATGCCCACGAGTTCCGCTTGGCTAGCCCCCCTGCTCGGCACCAGCGCCACGCCCGCCGCCAAATACCAGGGAGAAAAAGCCACCGCCATGTGGCTGCCCAACGGCAAAATCGCCGACAAATGGCGCCGCTACACTCGCGACACCGCCGTGCCCGATCCCACACCGCCTCCCGCTCCCACCGCCCTGCGCCATGAAGCAGGCGTGCTCACCTGGCAGGCGGAGGCAGACCTCGAAAGCGGCATCAGCCACTTCATCATCCTGCGCGATGGCGCAGAGATCGCCACCGTGCCCGACAAGCCACAAAACCCCTTTGGCCGCGCCCTTTTCCAAGGCCTGCAATACAGTGACACCCCGCTGCAACCGCTCGTCGAAATGACCTTCACCGACGCCACCGCCGAGGCCGGAAAAAACCACGAGTACCGCGTGCTTAGCGTCAACACCGTGGGCTTGCGATCCGAGTAGGTGCCGCTTCGCTCATCGCGGCGCGCCTTCGGAAGTCGGCGCGCCCCGTTGCAGTACCTCCGTCTGCTGCTGCCGCCACTCCGGCGTGCCCCAGCGTGCCTCCACATCGTCGAGGCTCAGCGTATCTCCCGCCTCCAGCAGCACCTGCTGCACCCGCGCCGGATCCACCTGACGCGGAGGCAGGCCCAGCTCCACCGCCAGCCCGGCCAGCGCCCCAGCCGCCTGTCCGGTCAGCATTGTGCTCGGTTGCAGCCGCGTGGCTCCATTCACCAGGCGAGATTGAGACAGGTTTTTCTCCGCAGGCAAAAAGCCATCCAGTTTTTCCGGGATGAAGCACTCCAGCGGGATGGCGAACGGTCCCACACCGTGGCTGCCCAGCTTCCCGTCGGCGTCGGAGAGTCGATCCAGATCGAGTTCCAAATCTTCCGCAGCCTTCCCCCCATGCAGATCCATCGGGTAATCTCCCAGCGCCACCGTCGTCGCAAACTGGATCGGTGGTCCCGGCTTGCGCTCGATCTCCCGAGCCGTCAGCGTGTGCTGGCCGATGAGACGCCGACTCTCTCTCACATAGGGGATGATGGAAAAATGAATCAGCACCTCTCGAAACGGCATCAAATCCGGCCGCTCCGCCAGCCATGCATCGATCGCCGCGCGATTGAAGGGAGAATCATATCCCTCGTCATTTGCCACCGACCAGTCCGTCTTCCCCAGCGTGTTCTGGATAAAATACAGAAGGTGCAAGGTCTTCAACCGCATCTCCCGATCCTTCGCCAAGCGCGCCCTAGGATCTTCGATCTCCGCCACCGTCGAGGGCACATCGTTGTTGAAATTCAGATGCGTGCGTGTGATCGGCGGGGCATCTCCCGAGCGTGAACTGTCCGGCATCCCCCGATAGCCAATGAACCGCGCCCAGCTCCAGGGGCGATCGTGGGACCCCACATCGTCCCCATCCACCAGCGTCCGCGCGAAAGCCGCATGCACCGCTTCAGTGTAACCGGGCGGTTTCTCCCGGATCAGCAGCTCGGTCGGCACGCCTTCGGGGTACTGCTTCACCACCGCCGTCCAGGTATTGGCCTGCACGCGGCGCTGCCGATCGATGGATTCATTGGTGCCATTTCCCACGCGATACCGCGCCCCCGTCAGCGGCAGCACATCTCCCCACTCGGTGGCGTCGATGAGGACTTTGCACGCCACTTTGCGCCGTCTCTCAGCTCCCTTCAGCCCGCTCTCGATCTCCACGCCCGTCACCCGATTTCCCTGCTTTTTCACGCTCACCACCCGAGTCCAAAGCGCCAAATCCAGCACCCCCTCACCACGGGCTGCCGCCAGCATGGTCAAAAAGATCTGCCTTCCCACACGCGGCTCCACCGCCACATGACGGAAGCCGTACGCCGTATTCGGATTGATGCCCAGCGGCAGGTAGTGGGCAAAAACCAGCCCGCAGAACTCTCGATACACCCCGCGCTCCCGCACCAGCGTGCCCGCCTCATCCATCGAGGTCACCGCCGCCGCCATCGCCTGACCTCCGATCCAGTCCGTCTCCTCCAGCAGCAGCACCGACCGCCCCATCCGCGCCGCCTGCACCGCCGCTCCCACACCACCCGTCCCAGCCCCCGCGATGACGATGTCGTACGCGTCTCGGATCGCTCCCTCCTCCACTGCCTTCAGCGGCGCAGTGCCTGCGTAGGCCGGCGATTCCACCGGCAGACGCACCGCGCAGCGACTGATCACCGTGGCCACGTTTTTTCCCGAGCAGGTGCCGCCGGCCAGCGCCGTCTTGCGCCAGTAGTCGGGCGTGCTGATCACCCCGCGTTTCACCAGCAGCGCCAGCGCCGCCTCGGTGTCCGGAGTTTTTTCGAAGACTCGCGCGATCTCCACCAGCAGCGTCGCCACCTTCTCACCCTCGCAGGACTGACCTTCCACAGCATGCACCTTCCAATACGCCGGCTCGTCGAGATATCCCCACCGAGCCAGCGCATCGATGTCATCCGCCACCCGATCCGCCGCCGCCGCCGCGACCTTCCACCCCGCACCCCACAGCCCGAACATCAGCCAACCAAGAATCCAACATAAACGCATGCCTATCTCAACGAACACCCGCCGCCCTCTCTGCCCGGTTTTTTCCCACATCTTTTGCCCTCTGTCGCCAGAGGCATCGACCTCGCTGGCCCAAATCCACCCGCTCGACAAATCCGCGCAAGAGGCCCTTCACCGTCGCGTTTCCGACGCCGATGAAACTCCACTTTTGCGCCCTCTCCACCCTCCTCTTCACCGCCACCGCTGCCACCGCCGAAGACGGCTTTGTGCCCCTGTTTGACGGCAAAACCCTCAGCGGCTGGGAGCAACACAGCGGCGCAGCGGAATACCGCGTCGAAGACGGTGCCATCATCGGCAAGACCGTGGCCAATACCGGCAACTCCTTCCTCTGCACCGACCGAAAATACGGCAACTTCATCCTCGAACTCGAATTCAAGGTCGATCCCACGATGAACTCCGGCATCCAGTTCCGCAGCAATTACTACACCGAAGACACGGAACTCGAGATCGACGGCAAAAAGAAAAAATTCCCTGCCGACCGCGTCCACGGTTATCAATTCGAAATCGATCCCAGCGATCGCGCCTGGACCGGTGGCGTTTACGATGAAGCCCGCCGGGGTTGGCTCTGCAATCTGGCCGACAAACCGGAAGCTCAAAAGGCTTTCAAACAAGGCGAGTGGAATCAGGTCCGCATCGAGTGCCGCGGCGATCACATTCAGACCTGGATCAATGGCGTGCCCGCTGCTGACTTGAAAGACGGCATGACGGCAGAAGGCGTCATCGCCCTGCAAGTCCATGGCATCGGCAAAAAGACCGAAGCCCTCGGCAAAGAAGTGATGTGGCGCAACATCCGCATCAAGGAACTCAAGTAACCGAGACGGCTGGAAAATGGCGCTGGAGAAAGGGCGTATGATTTGCCATGCCTGACGACACGCCCCCCGCGCCCTCCCTGCCGAGTCTCTCGGAGATCCGAGACACCCTGTACTCCGCCGTCATCTCGGATGCGCTGGATGCCGCAGGCCTGCGCCAGCAATGCCTCGCGCTGGATCTAACACCCATGACCGGCATCCAGAAGATGGCAGGGCGTGCTCGCACCACGATCTGGGAAGACATCGACTTCGAGGATCCCGAGCCCTATCAACTGGAGCTGGAAGCCGTCGATGCCTGCCAACCTGGGGAGATTTTCGTCGCTGCAGCGCAGGGCTCCACACGCTCTGGCATCTGGGGTGAGCTGCTCTCCACCGCCGCGCTTCACCGCGGCTGCGCCGGCGCGTTGATCGACGGCGCGGTGCGAGACGTCGCCGCGATGCGGGCGATGCAATTTCCCGTCTTTGCCCGAAGCCGCAGTCCCTACGACAGCCTGCATCGGCAGCGCGTCATCGCTCATCAGACCGAGGTTCAAATCGGCGGCGTGACCGTCAGTCCCGGAGACCTCATCTTTGCCGATGAAGACGGCGTGGTGATCGTGCCGCAAGCCGTCGAAGCGCAGGTCATCACCGCCGCCTGGCAAAAGGTGCATGCGGAAAACGAGGTGCGCGAGGCCATCCGCAGCGGACAGAGCGCCACCGCCACCTTCAAGCAATACGGCATACTTTGAATCATGCCGAAGCGCCCCCGAGTCGGCATCCTCGCCCTGCTGCAAGAGTCCAACACCTTTCTCAGTGGCCGCACCACTCGCCGCCACTTTGAGGAAGACCTGCTGCTGCGTGGAGAAGCCATCCGCCAGCAGATGGCCGCATCTCAGCATGAGGTGGCAGGCTTCTTCGCCGGTCTGGCGCAAGCGGACATCGAGGCCGTGCCTCTTTTTGTCGCGCGCGCCTATCCGCATGGCGTGATTGAAGCGGCCAGCTTTGATTTTTTGTTGGAAAGCCTCCTCCGCGAGCTGGAGGCAGCGGGTCCTCTGGATGGCATCCTCGCCGCGCCGCACGGAGCCACCGTGGCGGAGCAGGCACCCGATGCCGATGGCCATTGGCTGCGTCGCGTGCGCGAAAAGATCGGCCCCGACCTGCCACTGATCGCCACACTCGATCCCCACGCCAATCTCAGCCCTGAGATGGTCGCTGCGACGACTGCCCTCATCGCCTACAACACCAATCCCCACCTCGATCAGCGGCAGACCGGTGAAAAAGCCGCCGCTCTCATGGCGCGCGTGCTGCGGGAAAACCTCCGTCTCACCCAAGCGGCCGCGTTTCCGCCGATGGCCATCAACATCCAGCGGCAACGCACCGATCTCCCGCCCTTGAGCCATCTCTACACCGCAGCCACTGCGCTCTGCGCCCGACCTGGCGTCATCTCACACAGCCTGCTGTTAGGTTTTCCGTACGCCGACGTCGCCGAGATGGGATCCGCCGCCTTGGTAGTGACGGAAGATAACATCGCTCTCGCCCAGCAGTGCGCCCAACAAATCGCCCGCGAGATGTGGCAGATGCGACGCGAGTTTGAGCCCGTTTTTCCCTCCATCGACACCGCACTGGATGCCATCCAGACCACCGATGAGCGCATCCTTCTGCTCGACATGGGCGACAACGTCGGTGGCGGCTCCCCCGCCGACGGCACCCATGTCCTGCATGCGCTGGCGCAGCGTCGGCTCGGGCCAGCCTGGATCTGCCTGTACGATCCCGCCGCCGTCCACGCCGCCGAAGCCGCCGGCGTGGGAGCCACTTTGAACCTCCGACTCGGCGGTCAAACCGATGCCCTACATGGTGCTCCATTCGAGGCCGAGGTGCGCGTCGAGCACCTGTGCGATGGGCGCTTCCGCGAGTCCGAAGCTCGTCACGGCGGCTTCTCGGAGTTTGATCAGGGCCGCACCGCCATCGTGCGCACCGCGCCCGATCTCACCCTCACCCTCACCTCACGAAGAGTGCCACCATTTAGTTTGCAGCAGGTTCGCGTCGGTGGTTTGAACCCCCACTCGTTCCGCATTCTCGTGGCCAAAGGCGTCATCGCACCGCTCGCCGCCTACGGACCGTTGTGTGATCGCATCATTCACCTCAACACCCCCGGCGTCACCTGTGCCGACATGCGTCAGCTTCCCCACCAGCAGCGCCGCCGACCGATGTTCCCCTTTGAAAAAGATGCCGCTTGGCCGGACGTCGAACCTCAGCTCCAGGCCTGACGCAGCGCCCGGATGAAGTTGCCGCTCATCACGCCCTCCACATCCTCCGTGGTAAAACCGCGCTGGCGCAGCAGCTCACCCACTTTTTGCAGATCCGCGATTGTATCGAGATCCACCGGGCTTTGCTCCTTTCCAAAGCCGCCGTCCAAATCACTGCCGATGCCGCAATGCCGTGCGTTGCCAGCGAGCTGGCAGATGTGATCGATGTGGCGCACCGCGTGCTCGATCATCACGCCCACCTCCTCGGGTTGGGTCTGCCCTCGGATCCACCCCGGCACCATCATCCAGGTATCAAACACACAACCTAACACCGATCCTCGCTCGATCAGCGCGCGGATTTGCTCATCCGAAAACTGCCGCACATCCGACACCAGAGAACGGCAATTCGAATGGCTCGCCCAAACCGGTCCCTCAAAAATCTCCAACGCTTCCCAGAAGCACGCATCATTGAGATGGGTCACATCCAAGATCATTCCCAGCCGATCCATCTCCCGCAGCAAGTCCCGTCCCTCCGGCTTCAAACCCCCCGTCACATCATGCCCCATGGCGTAGCGTCCCACCCCGTAGTGAGACGGGCCCATGGCTCGCAAACCCTGCTCCCAAGCCCGCTCTAGGTAATCCAGCGTGATCATCGAGTCCGCGCCTTCCAAGCTCAAGACATAACCGATCGCCTCACCCCGCGCCGCCGCCGCCTCGGGGTCCGACCACCGCTCCAACTGCGCCTCCAGCTCGGCCAAATCACGCACCTGCCGCATCTCTCCGCACTCCTCCATGGCGCGATACCACGCCAGCTGCGCCTGCGTCATGGCCCAGGCTTGCGGCGGAGATTCCCAGCAAGCCACGGGTCCACGGGGCTTCATGCAGCCCGCCAGTTGGGTGGCCACACACAGACCCATGTGCCCGCGCCGCATGTCAGGCAGCGCCACGGTGCCGCAGCCACGTCCCTTCAGATCGCTGCGCCCCGCCTCCTGCCGCCGCAGTTCATCGACCGAGAGGCGCAGGTCGCGGTTCCACTCGATGGCGTTCAGACTCAGATCCAGATGGACATCAAAAATCAACATGAGCCGGACTTTGCCACGCCGCCCGGTCGGAAGCTCGAAAAATCCTCTGGGCATCGCGTTTTCTTCTCCGCACAATGCACCCCGCCATGTCTGATCCTCACTCGCGCGAGTCCCTCGGTGCCTCCTTCCGCCAGTCCAAGCGGGAACTCCTCCTCATGCTCGGCACTTGGCTGGTGTTCGCGCTCTGGATCACCGCTTCCGGTTCCCTGTTGGCCTTTCGAGATCCCGGTGAAAACCCCGCCACCCTGTTCGGCATGCCCAGCTGGGTGGTCTATACCGTCGGCCTGCCCTGGCTCATCGCCGACGTATGGATCATCTTTTTTGCCCTGCGCCTCATGAAGGACACCGACCTGGACGCCCCCTCACCCGACGCCCACGATGCCTGATCGAACCGCCCTCCTCGGCATCACCTCGGCCACGGCGGGGAATTCCGCCCTCATCACTTTCGCGCTGTATCTGGTCGGCGTATTCGTGCTCGCCGCGCTCGCCAATCGCCTGCAAAACAAAGCCGAATTTGCCAGCGAGTACTTTCTCGGCAGCAAGAACATCGGCATGTGGGCCTTTGCCCTGACCTACGCCGCCACCGCTGCATCCGGCGGCAGTTTCATGGGCTTCCCTGCGCTCATTTACAGCCACGGCTGGTCGCTGGCCTGGTGGATCGCGGGGTATTCCATCGTGCCCATCGTCTCTCTCGGTCTGTTTGCCAAACGCATCAATCAAGTGGGACGCATCGCCGGTGCCATCACCGTGCCCGAGCTGCTGCGGCGGCGCTTTGCCAGCCCTGCGGTCGGAAATGTGGCCACCGCCCTGGTGGTGTTTTTCATGTTCTTTTACCTGCTGGCGCAATTCAAAGCCGGAGCGGAAATCATGGCTACGCTGCTGGAGGATGTCGCCCCCTATCAGACCGCCGTGCACGCGCTGGAGTCCATCACTCGCGGCCTGCCCTGGATCGGGCAGAGCAGTGGTGACTACCTGCTTTGTCTCCTGGTCTTTGCCATCACCGTGATCCTCTACACCGCCTACGGCGGCTTCCGCGCCGTGGTCTGGACCGACGTGATGCAGGGCCTCATCATGGCGGTGGGCGTCATCCTGCTCCTCAGCCTCACCCTGCGCCAAGTTGGTGGCCTCCACCAGGCCACTCAGACTTTGGCGGCCATGACGCCTCCTGAATTTGGCACCGCGCGTCTGCAACGTGACGACCCAGATCCTGAAGCCCTCACGCTGCCCCGAGGCAGCTGGATCAAAGACGCCGCTGCCCAGCCGCTTCGACTCCAGACCGCCGTCACCCTGGCGGCGGGCGAGCGCCTCAGCGCCCCTACCTCCGTGCTGCGCATCACCACGGAGGAAGAAAAAGCGCGTCTCGCTCCGCAAGTCGATCCCCGCGTCACCGCGATTGAAATCAACACCACTGCCTACGCCCACGGTGCGGGAAAACCCGGTGTCTATCTCCATGCACCGGGTCCGTCCCGCACCACGCCGACGGGATTTCTCAGTGTCTTCCTCGCCCTGAGTTTCTTCGCCTTTTGGAACTTCAGCGGTGCCGGTCAGCCGAGCTACATGGTCCGTCAGATGGCCTACAACAACACCGTCACGCTGCGTCGTTCCATCATCTTGGTCGCCGTGTTTTTCACCCTCATCTATTTCCCTCTCGTCATCATTTTCACCTCCGCCCGCATCGTGCTGCCCGGCATGGAGATCCACCCCGATCGCATCATGCCGGAGATGGCCTCGCACATCACCCAACTCGCCGGCATGCCCTGGCTGGCCGGTCTGCTCATCGCGGCCCCATTCGCCGCCGTGATGTCCAGTGTGGATAGTTTTTTGATCCTCGTCTCCTCCGGCGTGGTACGGGATATCTATCAAGAAAACATCAACCCGCAGGCCTCCGAAAAGACCGTCAAACGCCTCAGTCACCTCGTCACCGTCGGTGTCGGACTGCTCGCAGTCTTTGCGGTCTTGAATCCTCCACGCTTTTTGCAGGATCTCATCGTCTTTGCCTCAGGCGGCCTGGGAGCCAGCTTCTTGATGCCCATGGTCTTCGCTCTCTATTGGCCCCGCATGACCGCCGGTGCGGCGGTGGGCGGCATGATCAGCGGCGCGTTGACCATCCTGGTGTTATACTGCATCGGCTACGCCATCCAGGGTGAGTTTGGCGAGTATAACTTGCTCGGCCTGCACCCTTTCGTCTGGTCCATCCTCGTCACCACCGTCGTCATCCTGCTCAGCAGCCGATTCAGTCAAGCTCCCGAGCAACGGCTCATTGAGAAATTTTTTGGCCGATGAGTCATCCCCATCACCACGCCGTCCAGCCGCCATCCACGGTGAGGTTTTGACCCGTGACATAACTCGACGCCTCGCTAGCCAGAAACACCAAGGCACCCTTCAATTCATGCGGTGACCCCATCCGACCCATCGGCGATTTTTTCTCCAGTCGCGCCACCATTTCCCGGTTGGCGCTGGGACCGGGAAAAGGTCCCGGGCTCAGGCAGTTCACCCGCACACGATCCGCCGCCCAATACACCGCCAAATGCCGCGTCATGTGCAGGATGCCACCTTTCAGCGTGTGATAGGAGACCGGGCTGGCGGGCACCAGATCCGCGTAAGCATCGGGGTAAGAGGCCACCTGCCCATACATGCTGCCAATGTTGATCACGCTGCCAGTGGCACCCCGCGCCACCACATGTTCTCGCAACCGGCGCGCCAGCAAAAACCAGCCGCTCGCGTTCGCCAACACCGCGTTAAAATCCTCCGCCGAAGCGTTGCTCCAGTCGTGCGCATCCCCCGCGTGCGCGTTGTTCACCAAAATATCGATCTGCCCCGCCTGCTTTACCGCCTCATCAAATCCCGCCTCGATCGACGCTGGCACGAGATGATCGATCACCACCCCACCGTGCGAACCCGTCGCCACTGGAGGCAGAGCTGCGGCCGCCGCTGTCGCCCGCCCAGCATCCCGACTGCTCACGATCACCCGTGCGCCGGCTTCGGCGAGTCCTCGCGCCATCGCACCTCCTAGCCAACCGCTGCCGCCAGAGATCAGCGCTGTCTTACCGCTCAGACTGAAGAGGTCCTGAATCGTGGGTTCCGATTGCATCTCAAGCCACCTCCACCCAGCGTTCCGTTTGAGCCGACTCGATCGCTGCCAGCATCGATTTCAACGTCCCGACGCCCGCCTCCAGGGAGCAGAGCGCCGGAGCCTTCCCTTCCAAGAAATCCAAAAATCCCTGCGCCTGCAGAATGTAATAGTCATCCC
>JAGRPD010000409.1 GCA_020439875.1 Verrucomicrobiales bacterium | reverse complement strand
GATGCCGGTTTCGTCTTCGAGGCTGATGAAACAATGACCTTTGGCGGTGCCGGGACGTTGCCGACAGATGACCATGCCGGTGACTTCGAGCGGCTGACCTGGGGAGTAGGTGGGGAGATCGATGGCTCGGATGGCGCGGCGGAGCTGAGGGCGGACGAGGGCGAGCGGATGGGGACCGACGGTGAGAGAGGTGGTTTGATAGTCGGCCTCGAGACGCTCGGGCGCGGTCATCATGGGCAGGGGGTTGGGGGCGGTGGTTTCCAGCGGGCTGAGGAGGTCCTGCCGGATGGGGGCTTCGATGCGCCAGAGCGCGCTGCGGCGGTGCTGGCCCAGGGCGTTGAAGGCTCCGGCTCGGGCGAGCGCGCGGCGTTCGGGCAGGGTGAGGGCGGTGCGCTGCTGGAGGTCGTCGAGATTTTCCCAAGGGCTGAGGGAGCGCTGATCGAGCAACTGCTGGATGCTGACTTCGGTGAGGCGGTTGATTTGGCGGAGGCCGAGACGGAGGCAGGTGTCATCCACCACGGTGCAGGCGGCTTCAGAGTGGACGACGCAGGCGGGGAGGATGCGGATGCGATGGTGTTTGGCATCGCGGATGAGGCTGGCGCTGCTGTAGAAGCCCATCGGCTGATTGTTGAGCAGGGCGGTGTAAAACTCGACGGTACGATGTACTTTGAGCCAGACGCTGGCGTAGGCGAGGAGGGCAAAGCTGATGGCGTGACTCTCGGGAAAGCCATACAGGGCAAAGGAGCGAATGCTGGCGACGATGCGCTCCTGGATGGCGGGGGGCACCTGCTTGCGCGTCATGGCGCGGCGCAGTTTTCCCAAGGCGGCGTCCATGCGCTCCTCACTGCGGTGGAAGCTCATGGCGCGGCGCAGCTCTTCGGCTTCCGATCCGGTGAAGTCGGCGATGATCATGGCCATTTTGAGGACCTGCTCTTGGAAAAGGGGGACGCCGAGGGTACGCGCTAGCACGGGCTCAAACGCGGGGTGGATGAAGTCCACGGCTTCCTTTTTTTGCCGACGGTTGAGGTAGGGGTGCACCATTTTTCCGACGATGGGACCGGGACGGATGATGGCGACTTCGACGACGAGATCGTAAAAGGTGCGCGGCTGGAGCCGGGGCAGCGTGGCCATCTGAGCGCGGCTCTCGATCTGAAAAACACCGACGGTGTCAGCGCGGCACATGAGGTCGTAGCAGGCGGGATCATCCTTGGGGAGCTGGGCGAGATCGACCGGATGCCCGCGCTGGGCGCTGAGGCTGAGGGTTTCCTCAATGGCAGCCATCATGCCGAGGCCGAGCAGATCGACCTTGATGATGCCGAGGTCAGCGCAGTCGTCCTTATCCCACTGCACCACGACGCGTCCCGGCATGGTGGCGGGCTCGAGGGGCACGATGCGGTTCAAGCCGCTGCTGCACAGCACCATGCCGCCACTGTGCTGACCGAGGTGGCGGGGCAGGCCATAGACGAGGTGGTAGAGGCGGGAGAGGGCGGGCAGCCGGGGGTGATCGGCGGGCAGCCCGGCGCGCCGCAGCTGCTCTCCCAGCTCCAGGGTGTGGGGGAAGTCGCCCTGATGATAAAGGTCCGCACAGCGCTCAATGACGTCCTGCTGGAGGTTGAGGACTTTTCCCATCTCGCGAAAGGCTCCGCGGCCGCGGTAGGTGATGACGTTGGCCGTCATGGCGGCTCCGTGGGGGGCAAAACGACGGTACATTTCCTGAATGACACGCTCGCGTTTCTCCCCGCTGGGCAGGTCGAGGTCGATGTCCGGCCAGGAGCTGCGGCCTTCAGCGAGGAAGCGCTCAAACAGCAAGCGCTGCGCGATGGGATCGACGTTGGTGATGCTGAGGCTGTAGCAGACGGCGCTGTTGGCGGCGCTGCCTCGTCCCTGGCTGAGGATGCCCTGCTCGCGGGTCCACTGCACGATGCTCCAGACGACGAGAAAGTAACCGCTGAAGCCGAGCTTGGCGATGAGGGCCAGCTCATGGTCCAGCTGCCGTCGCACGGTGGCCGTGAGTCGGGGGAAACGCCGCCGCGCGCCGGCGTAGGTTTGCTCCCGGAGGAAGGAGTCTTGATCATGACCGGCGGGCACGTCGTATTGGGGGAATTCGTAACCGAGATCCGTCAGGCTGAACTCGATCTGCTCCGCGACGCGTGCGGTGGCGGTGACGGCGTCGGGTAGGTCAGCAAAAAGATGCGCCATGCGCTGGGCGGATTTGAGATCGGCCTCCGCGTTGGGTTCGAGCAGAAGGCCCGCTTCATCGAGATGGGTGTGGTGGCGCAGGCAGGTGAAGGCATCTCGCAGCCATCGGCCTTCGGGCTCGGCGTAGAGGGGGGCATTGCTGGCCAGCAGAGGCAGCTTGGTGTGATGCGCCAGATCGATGAGCTGACGCAGGCGTGCCTGCTCTCGTGGCAGGCAGCGGCGTTGCAGCTCGACGTGGACGTTTCCTTTGCCAAAGAGATGCTGCAACTGCTGCACGTGCTGCAGGGCGGTGCTGCCGCTGGGGTCCGCGCGCAGGGCGTGATGCAGGATGCCTTCGCTGTCTCCAGTGAGGGCGATGAGGCCTTCCGTGTAGCCTTCGAGATCCGTCCAGCTCATGCAGCACTCTCCTTTGGGCGTGGTGAGCTGGGCGCGGGTGAGGAGCTGGCAGAGATTGCGGTAGCCCGTGCGGGTGCGCACCAGCACCGGCAGGATGCCGCCGGATTTCAGCGTCAGCTCGGCCCCGACGATGGCCCGAAGGCCCAGCTCCTGAGCGCGATGATGGGCGCGGGCCGATCCGTAAACGCCATCTCGATCAGTGAGCGCCAGGTGGCTCTGGCCCAGGGCCGCAGCGCGGGTCACCAGCGCCTCCGGAGTGGAGGCTCCACGCAGAAAGCTGAAGGCACTGCGGGCATGCAGCTCGACGAAGGCGGGCGGCTTCATGCGGCGGAATGGCGTGCGGGTTTAATCATAAATGCCTTCCAGCCTCCAGCGATTCTGTTGGCGCACCAGTCGGTAAAGCGTGCCGTCGAGGCTGCGCACGTCCCAGACTTCTTGCTCCCAGGCCAGCGTGCGATCCCACCAGCCGCCAGACAATTTCCACGGGCCGTGAGCAGCGGTGATGGGGCGCGTCTGCCCCTCGCACAGCAGCTGCTGAGGCACGGCATTTTTCAGACGCACCCGGATCTCGCGCGGCGGGCGATAGCGCAGCAGCGGCAGCCCGGTTTGTGTGGAAGCAGCTTCCGCAAAGGGCAGTGCTGCCTGCGGAGCGGCGACGACAGGCTGGAGGAAGGGGTGCAAAAAAAAGGCGTCCGGCTGGCGCAGGGGACGGTGGGCGGGGCGGCCGACGCGGCCATGGCCGAGCAGTGCTTCCAGAGCGGAAAGCGTCTCGGCAAACCGGTTGGGATCACGCAAACCGGCATCAAACAAATTCATCTGGCTGGTGGTGGCGCGGGCGGGGGTGATCTCGAGCTGCATCTGTGTTAGCGGTGCCGCTGCGGTGAGTCCCTCCAGATGCGTCTCCAAAATACGGCGCAACACCGCCGGATCGCAGGTGGGCTCGGCCACGCGGAGCTGCTGATGGTGCCTGCTGCCGTCTTCAAAAGTTAGCTGGAGGTGCAGACTGGCGGCGACTTGCCAGGCCGCACGCAAGCGTCCGATCAGCTGATCTAACATCTGGCCGAGCAGAGCCATCAACGGCTGCAAGGATTCGATGGGCGCATCGAGGTCGAGGCAGGCTTCGAACACCGCCTGAGGTCGTACCAAATGCAGCAGGCGCTCGCTGCCGCCGCGGCTGATTTGCCAGAGCTGCGTGCCCGCCTTGCCGAGCCGTGCCGTCACGTCGGCCCGAGGCAGGGCGGCGAGATCGGCCAGCGTGCGTACCCCCCAGAGATGGAAGATTTCCAAAATCTCTGACGGCGGGGAGAGTGTGGTGATGGGCAGCGCGCCCAGAGCCTGCCGTGCCGCGCTTTTTTCGGCGGTCAAAATCCGCAACGGATCAGCGATGCGCGCCGCCAGAAAGGCGAGGTCCGCATTTTCCGCCATGCCGACCCGCGCGTCCAAGGCCTGCGCGCGCAGACTGGTCATCATGTCGCGACCGTGATCTTCCCAGGCGAGGGTGGCGGCGTTGCGCACCCGGCGCAGATCCAGCAGGCAGAGGCCGGGATGCGTGGCTTCATAATCGGGCGTCCAAGCTTCCGCCCAGCCGAGCAAGCGGTTTTGCAGCTGGCTCTCCGCCGCTTCCTCTCGATAGACCGAGCGCATCTCGGGGCAGCGAGCCAGCGCTTGAGAAACCGTCATGCCAGGGCTGACACCGCGTCTTTCCAGCGCCTCCGTCACACAGGCGAGACTGGCATCGCCACGCTGCGCCAGCCTGCCCGGGATGCCGTCCAAAGCCGCGATGCAATCCACCGGCGGCAGATGGCCCGCCGCATGCAGAGCTTGCAGCGGAAATCGAGGAAGCCACCAGGCAGCGAACATGATTCTCCCGAGTGAAAGGTTGCCAACAACGCAGGAATCAACTGGCCAGAGGCAGCGCTGGATGGACGTGGTGGAGGAGGCCTTGCCGCAGCCGCTGCTGCAGCAGGTCGCGAGATTCCTCCAGCTGTGGCAGCGTCAGGCGCGGCTCCAGATGCCATCGCCGCGCCGCGCATGAAACGACGCGGGCAGGGGTGAAGATGCCGGTGGCGACACGGCTCTTCTCCGCCAGCAGACGCAGGCGATGCCAGACGCTGGAGGGCTGGCGGAGTAGGTCGCGCGCCGTCTGCAATCGCAGATCCACGATCAAGGTGGTTAGATTGCCGTCACGCAGCAAAAGATCCGCCGCTTTGATGGCGGTCTCCAATTGCAAGCAACGCACCCAGAGCAGCTTCGCCAGCAGACGGGCCGGTAGGCCTTCGGGATCAAATCCATCGCCCGCATCGACCAACGCGCAGGGACCTGGCGCGGAAGCGATGAAGTGCTGCATCAGCAGCCCTGCGCCGGCGCTGAGGGGTGAAGCAATCTCCAGCAGTCGGCCCGGCACCAGATCGTCTGTGTCGGGGGTCGCACTCGGCTCGTGCGAACTCATGGCCGTGGGAAATTTTTCCTGAATGAGGGATTTCAGCTGAAGCAGGGACGATGTTTTCATGAAGACTGTTCAAATGAACTTATTCATGGCGGAAAATGGCAGCAAGTAAAGCCCAAATCGCATTCACAGAGAGGGCCGCCGAACCCACGCAGGGGGGAATGCGCGGGCTGGGCCTAGCACTCAAGGGAATCCTCATCCGCCTGAAATGAGGTATTGATGAGTCCACTCCAAGTCCTCAGGATGGAAGAATGCAAAGGGTCTCTCCAGCCTCGATCATCCTTGGCCTCCTCGGCTGCTTGAGCCTCTCATCAGCGGTTGAGGAAGGGGAGTTTACTCAAATAAGCTATCGTTTGGAGCCCCAGCATTGGCTCTGGATGGCGCGGCTGGAGCATGCGGACCCCACGTATCAGCCTCAGGTTCCTGCCATTGGCATGAGGCTCGTGGAGAAGAAATCGGCCTTGGAAGCTTATCGGGCGTTGGGGGTTGTCATGGAACCGGGAGAAAGCTTCATCTACAGCGTTGCGACATCGCAGATGATCGCAAGGCTTTCCCCTGCGAATCACAAAAAGCTACGGCGCATTCATGAGACGATGAAGGCATGGAAACAGGGGCGAACAACGGTTTGGCTGCTGGATTGGCACTCGCGCTCGTCGAGGTGTGATCTGGACCTTGCAAAGCGACACCCGTTTTATGTATCATGGCTGGGACATGATCGCGGAGATCGAGCCGAGCAGGACGTGTTTGCGGCGAATGTAGTGTCCGGCGGCAACCGTGATCCAAACTCGCGTGTGAGCCCAGGCGACGATACCCCGATCCCGTCCGGCAACTATTCCGTTGAAACTAAGATTAGAGCCGGAACGATCGGCTTCCTGGTGCTCAATGTGCCAGGGTGCTTAGCGATTGAAATCCACTTGAATGGAGTGACTACTGGCTGCATAGCCATGCAGGACAGCTGGAATTTGATGGTTCAGAACATGGCTGACACAAAGCGGGGTGGCACCGAGGCTATCCCGCTCTCTGTTTGGTTCGAGATGTCCGATGGAACGGCCAACCCGCACGGAAACACCGGCAATGGAAATGGCGATCTGGGCAATCCTCCAGGCTACTGGCCAGAGCTTCCTCTTTCCCCAGATGCCCGACCATGAAAAGCCACGTTGAACCTTTTCCGGAAACTCTGTTCGGCTCGTGTGTCAGGCGCATCATTGCTGTCGCAATTCTAGTTTTCCTGAGTCTCGCAAGTGCGACATGCAGCAGTGATAGCTCTCCTTCTTTGGTGAAGTGGTTCAACCTTCATGAGAATGACGCTGCTCTTGCTGGGGTGGAGGTGTGCCAATATCCCGAAGGGTCCGCTTATGATTCAAAGACGAGATATATGGGGAAGCATCCGGCCATGGTTATATATTACTTTTGGGATGGTCGGGTGCGACAAACCTCCTTCGAGCCGAATGGGGCGCTTCGCGAGGACTTCTTTTGGCCTCGACAACTCAGACTGGGACCTGACACATGGCGTAATGTGAATTTCAACTTGGGGAGTGACCCCTTTTTCAAGAGCCACAAGGACCCTCGCAAGTGACTGCGTACTTCCGGAGAAACGGGAAACGGGAACTAGGCGCATTGCGCCAGAATATACACAGATAGGAAAGAAATTAGACGAACGAACAAGTTCGCAACAACCCAGTCGCCAATGCCCGGTTTTCTAGATTTCGGTGACCCAAGAGCTGCGGATTAAGCAGCGATCTTCAAGAACCAGCGGGGGATCCGATGGGTTGGTCGGTTCGGAAAGGTTTCACTTCCCAGACGCTTGAGGGCGTTCGGTGAGCGGGATCGATGATGGGAACGTTGCGGCAGATTCCCAGCGGGATTGCTGTTGGGATCTTCATCTGCGCGGATGCACCTCGAGTTTTGGTGCTTGAGCCCTGGGAATGAAGCTGGGAAGGCGCACTTCCCGACGGGCGGAAGAGGGAACAACGTGCGGGTTGCG
>JAGRPD010000408.1 GCA_020439875.1 Verrucomicrobiales bacterium | reverse complement strand
GCCGACATCAGTGCGTACACGCCGATGCCACCCACCAAGATGGCGGTGAGCATGATGCGCAGTACGGTCCAGTCACGCAGGCGAAACAGATTGACGATGACAGTGTAATCCGTGACGCGGCCTTTTTGCAGCAGGATGCCAAACAGCAGCCCGAGCACTGCGGCGACCACCATACCGGCCGTCGAGGAAGTGGAGAAAGGAAGATTCATGATGTGAAAAAGGAAGGAGTGAAGGGTGGAAAACGTGGGCATCAGCCCTTGTGGAAGAGGAGGCGAGCGGCGATCACCCCGGAGACAAACATCACGCCGAAAAAGACCCATCCCGAAAGCGCGAGCTGCAGGGTGCCACTGATGCCGTGACCGCTGGTGCAGCCACCAGCCAGTCGCGCACCAAAGAGCAGAATCGCACCGCCGAGAAAGGCACCCACGTAGCGCTTCATGACCGAGTTACCGAAGCGCTCAGCCCAGACCGTGGGAACCTTTTCCAAACGAAACGTTCCCCCCAACAGCGAACTGAGAAGTGCACCGACAGCAGTGAAAATGAGAAACACGGTGCTGTAGCCAAAGGACGGTGTGGTCTTGGCCCAGTAGGTATTTTCCTTCACCCAATCCATGCCTGTAACCATGCCGGTGACCCAGCCGGACAGCTTGGACACCTCGGTGGACATGCCCAAGGGCTTGTTGACGAGGACAAAGGCGAGGATCGATACGATGCCGATACCAGCACCGACGGCATAGGCGTTCCACCAGGCTTTGGTGATCTGGCACCAGGCGGGCCCGCGATTTGGGGGAGATGAGTCAGAGTTCATGGACCCGGTCCTATATGAGCATACTGTCATATAGTCAAGCCGGGTTTTCATTCCCTCCAGCTCGCCCCGTTGCTTTCGCACCTGACAGCGAGACGCCACTCGCTTCACCTCACCCGCCGCACTGCCTCAAGAACCTCTTTCACACGGGGTCGCACGCGGTAATTCTCGGCGGCCAAAATCTCCGCCACCGTGCCGTCCGGCCGCACCAAGACCGTCGCGGAGCGAGCCACATCGCCACCGGAGGGATTGCCACCTGGATCACGAAGCTGCAACGCATCGACCAAGCGGCCCGCCTCATCGCTGAGCACGGGGAATGCCACCGCCGCGTCCGACTGGGTGCGAGCGGCGTTTTCCACCGTCTCCATGCCGATGGCCACAATGCCCACTCCGGCTTGCTCAAAGTCGGCGGCATGTTCCCGGAGTTGGACCAACTCCGCGATGCAAAACGGTCACCAGTAGCCCCGGTAAAACACCAGCGCCGTCAGCCGGTGCTTGGCCACTTCCCTTTGCAGATCAAAGGATACTCCGTCCGCTTTTTTCAAATCCGTCGCCGCATCCAGCAGCGGCTTGCCGACCGACTCCCTCACCACCTTCTGCGGCACCTTGTAAGTAGAATAATCCAGCGTCCACCAGACGAACAATCCGGCCGAGACCACTGCGGCGGCCAGCCAAATCAATCGGCCTGCTCGCCGCTGCCTCCGCCACTGAAAAAACACGCCGCACACACCCGCCAGCGCGAGCAAATAAGACGGCCAGGGATAAAACTGATACGGCCCCCACTTTGAAACTGTTGCGATGTAAAGCGCCATCGATGCTGGGACCAACAGAAACCAAAGGAAGCTTTTCATACCGTGTCTTCGAATGACTGGACCTCAGCTGAGAATGCTGCGCGACATCCCACCAAGCGCTTTCCCGATCGACGCCTCTATAGGGTAGAGCGGTATAAAACGTATGCCGCAGTCGGCTCGGCGAACCGCCAGCAGTCCGGCGGCAATCGTCACCAAATCGACTCCAACTGCAAACGAATTCAAAACTCCTCGTGAAATCATCAGGCAGATAAAACGGCGCTCGACAGCAACAACACGCATTTGCTGTGCATCGCCCATCCCGCAGCATTATCGCGCACCGGGCCAGCCCAGAACCTTCGGAATCAGCTAAGGAGAGACTCCTTGTCGCTACTTCGTTGTTTTTTTCTTCCGCTTTTCCAAAACGTAGTCCGGCCACTGAATCTGTGGACCTTCGACGCCGGGATTGACCCAGTCGGGCCACACCACGGTCTCCGCGCGCACTTCGCGATAACGCGGTAGCATCAAGGCTTGGAGACGCTCCATGACCTCGGGGTCTCGTGAGGCACGATCCGAGTTCTCGGCGATGTCATTCGCCAGATTGTAGAGCTGAAAATCCACCAGCTCGGATTCCTTCACATCGTTTTGAATCGCTTCCGAGAAGCCGGTCTCGCGATCATTGGGGGGACGGTCCAGGGCGGCGACGAGTTTCCAATCGCCTTGCCTCACGGCGACCTTGGGACCGCCTGAAGCGCGATTGAACTGCCAGTACAGCGGCACTTGACGGTGGATTTTTTCGCCCGTCCAAACGGGCAGGAAGCTCGCACCATCCAGAGCCCGTCCCGCGGGCAACGGCAGATTCAGCAGGTCACACATTGAGGGCAAGAAGTCCACCCCACAGACGGGTTCGTCGGAGGTGGAACCGGGCTTGATGCGGCCCGGCCAGCGCATGATGCCGGGGACTCGGATGCCGCCCTCCCACATGGAGCCTTTTTTATCCCGCAACGGACCCGAGGAACCGTAGGGATGCATGGCGGTGATCGCGGGTCCATTGTCGCTGGTGAAAACCACCAAGGTATTCTCCACCGCGCCCAACTCCTCCAGCGCCCGCATCAGGCGACCAAAAGCGGCATCCATCTGCGTGATGTTGCCGTGGTGGGCGGAGTAGGCGGGATCAGGATTGGGATAAAGGGAGGCGTACTTCGGTGCGGTGGCGATGGGCTCGTGGGGCTCGTGAAAGGCGACGTAGAGGAAAAAGGGCTGCTCCGAATCACGTCCCTCACGCAGCCAGTGAATGGCCTCATCCGCCACCAGATCGGCGGCATAACCTTCCAGCAGGCCCAGTTTTTCACCGTTGCGCACGAAGTTGACCGGATTGTGATGGTTGGGATAGGCGTTGTTTTGAGTGGCAAACCAGTGATCGAATCCATGATCATTCGGCTGCGGCTGACGGGGATCATTGAACCAACCGTTGAGGTGCCATTTGCCGCTGAGACAGGTGCGATACCCTGCACGATGCAGCAGGGTCGCCACCGTCACCTCCTCGCGCTTGAGGTGCGCGGGGGATTGCTCGGGGATCCAGTCGCGAATGCCGAGGCGGGTGGGCGTGCGTCCCGTCATCAATCCAGCGCGGGAGGGCGAGCAGTTGGGATGCGAGGCATAACACTGCGTCAGCTTCAAACCACTGGCTGCGAAGGCATCCAGCTCGGGTGTCTGGACCTCCGTATTGCCGTAGCAGGCCAGATCTCCATAACCGAGATCATCCGCCAGCACCAGCAGCACGTTGGGACGCTTGTCTTCAGCCTGAACCCCTGCCGCCAGCAGCGCCGTCATCACCCAAAGTCGGATCGATTGCATGTCGCTAAAACGTGCGCACTGCACCGCAGATTGCGCCCACATTTCCCTGCACGAATGCAGCCTAGGCTGGCGTAGTCCTCCTCAATCCCCCCCTTTTTCTCCCCCTTGAAATACCCCCTCATCCTCCTCAGCGCAGGGGCTTCCAGCCTGCTGCAAGCCGAACCTCCGGCCGCTCCCGCCAGCGCCGCATCCTGGTCTCAAGTGCGCCCGGCACTTGAAGCCGCCTGCTACGATTGTCACAACGACAAAAAGCAAAAAGGTGACGTGGATCTCTCCCGTCTGGATCAAGATCCTGCCTTCGAAGCCGAGTTTGCCCTCTGGGACAAAGTGCGTGAAGTGGTCGAAGAAGGCTCCATGCCGCCGGAGGATGCCGACGAACTTCTGCCGACTGAAAAAGGCGGCCTGCTGCGATGGATCGACGATTCCTTGACGCAGCTCGCCGCAGCCAATGCGGGAGATCCCGGCCCGGTCACCCTGCGCCGACTGACCAATCTCGAGTATCAAAACACCCTCAGGGAACTCACTCAGCAGAACTTTGACATCGCCCACGACTTCATGCCTGATGGCGGCGGGGGTGAGGGCTTTTCCAACATTGGCGACGTCCTTTTCGTCAGCCCACAGCAGCTGGACAAGTACCTGGCCGCAGCGCGCGTGGTGGCCGATCACGCCAGCATTTTGCCGGGGACAGGGATTTGGTTTCAGCCGGGCCGCGTCGGTCGTCGCAGCCCGAAGCAACTGAAGGATCAGGCCGAACAGGCGCTCTACGTGTGGTATCAGAAAGCCGCGACTCCCTTCATCCCCAAAGATGGCGAGGACTTCCGCGAGGCCGACTACATGCTGGCCTGCTGGAAATGGAAGTATCGCGAGCAGACTGGGGCCAGCTCGCTGGAGCAACTGGCGGAGGCCGCCAAACTCAATTTGCCCTTTTTGGAAAACTGGTGGCACCTGCTCACCACCCCGGAGCCGAAGTCACGCTTCCTCGATCTCACCCGCCTGCCCTGGCGAGACCTGCCACCGCCCGCCGCAGACAAACCCCACGAAGTCCCTGAAGCCGTCACCCGCATCCTAGCTGGGATCCAGGCTCAACGTCGCTCCTGGTTGGGCCATCCCGATCCTGGCTCCGGCGTCCAACGCCGCCAGCAAGACACCGATGGCCTGCGTCCTTACACCATCAAGACCGCCGTCCAAGGCCAGCGCGAGATCCATCTGGTCGTCAGCGACATCGGCGATGGCAATGCCGGAGACGTGGTTCAGTTTCACGGATTCACCTTCAAAAAAGACGGCAAAAACCAGCGTTACACCGACTGGTTGAGACGTCGCCAGGCCGAACTCAAAAAGGCTCTTGCTGCCCAGCCTCAGCCCGCCTTGCAAAAGGAACTCGCCGCCATCGAGGCCGTCCTGCAGCGCTTCAAACCTGGCAGCAAAAAGGATGAACCCGAGGTACTCCCCACCCAGGCTCCCCTGGTCCTCAACCTGCCGCTGCCGGAAAAAGTCACCGAATTCACGGCCATCGGTCGATTGGATCTGACCAACCCCGAAGCGGATCAAGCCACTGCGCAGTGGGCTCTCTACACCGGCACCCCGCCCAATCCCAGCGCCATCATCCCCGGTGTCCTCACCGTTTGGAAACGCCGCACTCCAGCCGGTGGTCGCACCATGTCGGACTTCGGAGTGATGAAGGCAGCCTTTCCCGATGTGTTTGAGCGTCGCCTGGAGCAGGTGGCCGACAATCTCAAACGCCAGGGTCGTCCCGGCGTCGGCGTCTATTACCTGAGCGATGCCCAGCTGGTCTCTCTCCTGCCCGCCAGCGAAAATCGCAAGCTCACCAGCATGCAGGAGGACTGGACCTATCTCTCTCCCAGCAAGCTCAATGACAAGCAATGGGCCGATTACCATCAGCGCCTCATCCAGCATCTCACCGCCTTTGCCGCCCGCGCTTGGCGTCGGCCTTTGACGCCGGATGAGAGCAAACTCGTAGCCTCCCGCTACCGCGCGGGTCTGGCAGAAAAGCTCGATCCGGAAAGCGCGGGTCGCGAGGTGCTCGTGTGGTTGTTGGTCTCGCCAAACTTCCTCTACAAAGCTGAGACCCTGCCTGCCGTCGCGAAAGACGGCACGACACGCCCTGCGATCATCCCCCTCAATGCCTGGCAGCTCGCCTCCCGTCTCAGTTACTTTCTTTGGGCCTCGACCCCCGACTGGGCGCTGCGCCAAGCCGCCGCCGACGGCAGCCTCTTAAAGCCTGCAGTTCTTCAGCAGCAGACCCTGCGCATGCTCAAAGATCCGCGTTCCGCTGCCCTGGCCTCCGCCTTCGCCGGGCAGTGGCTGGAGTTTGCCGACTTCACCGAAGAGACTCGCATGGACGCCGCCAAGTTCCCCGAATTCACGCCCGAACTGCGCAGTGCCTTCATCCGCGAAACTCAGCTCTTTTTTGAAAACCTCATCCGCCAGGACCGCCCCGTGAGCGACATCGTGCTGGCCGACTACTCCTACCTCAACGAGATGCTCGCTCGGCACTACCAGGTGCCTGGCGTCACGGGACCGGAGTTTCGCCAGGTCGCCATCCAAGGCCAACCTCGCGGCGGGCTCATCGGCATGGGCAGCATCCTCGCTAAAACCTCCCGCCCGCACCGCACCAGCCCCGTGCTGCGCGGCAACTGGCTGCTCAACGCCGTCCTCGGCACCCCCGTGCCACCGCCACCCAACGCCGTCCCTGAACTGCAAGAGCACCCCGAAAAACCGCGCTCCCTACGCCAGCAGTTTGATCAGCACCGCGAAGATCCCGCCTGCGCCGCGTGTCACAACCGCATCGACCCTCTCGGTTTCGCTCTCGAGGCCTTCGATCCCATCGGTCGCGTCCGTCAAAAAGACGATCTCGGCATGCCGATCGACTCCTCGGCGTCCTTGCCAACAGGCGAAAAGTTTGATGGCTTCAAAGGCCTGCGCGATTACCTCGGCCACCATCGCCATCTGTTCTACCGCCTCTTTGCGCGCAAGCTCCTCGGCTACGCTCTGGGTCGCGAAACGATGCTCACTGATCGCCCGCTGCTGACCGAGATCGAGAAAGGACTCGGCCCCAAACCGCAGTTTTCTACCGCCGTGCTCGCCATCGTCGCCAGCCCGCAGTTCCGCGAACGTCGGACCGACTGATCCGATCAAAAAAACTCCGCGCACCCGATGGATGCGCGGAGTTTGAACAAACCCTATTTCAGAGGGAAAGCAGCCACTCAGGCCTCGGACGGAGCCGCTTCTTCAGCCGCCTTCGCATCCAGCTCTTTCATGGCGACCTTGCGGCTCATCTTCACCCGACCTTTGTCATCGATGCCGATGCACTTGGCGGTGACGATGTCGCCCACCTTCACCACGTCTTCCACCGTCTTCACTCGCGTGTCGGACAGTTCGGAAATGTGGATGAGACCATCTTTGTTGCCAACGACTCGCATGAAGGCACCGAAGTTCGTCGTGCCCGTCACGCGTCCCGTGTAGATCTTGCCGATCTCCACCTCGGCGGAAATGCCGCTCACCAGCTCCACCGCGCGATCCAGCGACTCCTTGCTGCTGGCGTAGATGAAGACCGTGCCGTCGTCCTCGATGCTGATGTCCGCACCGGACTCCGCCTGGATGCCTTTGATGTTCTTTCCACCCGGGCCGATGAGTTCACCGATCTTGTCTGGATTGATCTTCAGCACCTCGATGCGTGGCGCAAACGGGCTCAAGGGTTTCGGAGCGGAAATCGCCGACTCCATCACCGCCAACACTTCCGTGCGGCCCGTCTTCGCCTTGCCCACCGCTTCTTCCAAAATGGAGAGAGGGATGCCGGGAAGCTTGAGATCCAACTGGAAACCGGTCACCCCTTCCGAGGTGCCGCAGAGTTTGAAATCCATGTCACCGAAGTGATCCTCGCTGCCCAGGATATCGAGCATCGTCACGTAGCGCTTCATCGCATTGGACTCGTCGTATTCCGTGACCAGACCGACGGAAATCCCGCCGACCGGACGACGCAACGGCACACCGGCATCCAGTAGCGCCATCGTGCCAGAGCAGACCGTGGCCATCGAGGTGGAACCGTTGGACTCCATCACCTCCGAGCTGATGCGGATCGCGTAGGGGAAGTCTTCTTTGGCTGGAATCACCGGAGCCACGGAGCGCTCCGCCAAGGCACCGTGACCGATCTCGCGGCGATTTTGACCGCCGAAGCGACCGGTTTCACCCACGGAGAACGGAGGGAAGTTGTAGTGCAACAGGAAGCGCTTCTCGTTGGGGCCACCAGCGTAGTTGTCGAACTCCTGAGCCTCATCGGCCGGAGCCAGCGTGGCCAGAGCCAAGGCCTGGGTCTCACCCCGGGCAAACAAGGCGGAACCGTGCACCCGTGGGATCAGGCCCACCTCACCGGAGAGCGGGCGCAGCTGGTCGCTAGCGCGGCCATCGCAGCGGTTGCCCTTGTCCAAGATGCTGACGCGGAACGCCTTCTTTTGAAGGTAATCAAACGCCTGACTGATGGCGAAGGGGGAGGCATCGGGGAAACGCTCCTTGATAGCCGCTTCCACCTCATCCTTCAGTGCACCCACCGCCTTGCCACGCTCCACCTTGCTGGGGCGATAAATGGCGTCTTCGATGCGGGAACCGGCCACTTCATAGGCCACCTCCAGCAATTCATCTTTGACCAGCATCAGCGGCACCTCACGCTTGGCTTTGCCCGCCCGTGCGGCCAGCTCTTCCTGAGCTGCCACCAGCGGCTGGATCGCCGCCTGAGCAAACCGCAACGCCGCGCAGAACTCGCTCTCCGGCAGTTCGTCCGCCGCGCCTTCGATCATGATCACATCCGTCTTGTTGCCGACATAGACGAGGTCCAAATCACTCTCATCCCGCTGGCTGTGCGTGGGATTCACCACGAACTCACCGTTGACACGACCCACCCGCACCGCGCCGATCGGGCCAGCAAACGGAATGTCGGAAACGCACAGGGCGGCCGAGGCACCGTTCATCGCGAGGATGTCCGAGTCATTCTCGCCGTCCGCACTCAGGAGCAGCGCCACGATCTGGGTGTCGTAAAGGTAGCCCTTCGGGAACAGCGGGCGCAGCGGGCGGTCCGTCATCCGGCAGGTCAGAATTTCTTTCTCCGTGGGGCGGCCCTCCCGCTTGAAGTAGCCTCCTGGGAAGCGCCCGGCTGCCGTGGCTTTTTCTTTGTATTCCACACTGAGGGGGAAGAAATCTTGGCCCTCTTTGATTTTGGTTTGGGAAACGGCGGAGACGAGGATCATCGTGTCCCCGAGACGCACGGTCACGGCTCCGTCGGCGAGACGGGCCATTTTACCGGTTTCAATCGTGATGGTGCCGGAACCGACGGTGCAAGCAATGCTATGAGCTGACATAGTGAGTGATGGGATTGGAGTGAGTTTTCACTGCGGCGGCCGACCCGGAATGTGGAGACGTCCACAAGCCGCTACGCAGAATGAGGTTCGAGATTGTCCGGGCCAGGGTAAGGGCGCGCACGGAGGGTCAAGACCTGCGGCAGTCACCTCCGTCCCCTGCCGATGGCAAGGGAGGAAAACGTTCTGCCCAGGAATCTCTGCACGCGACCACGGCGTCGCGACCAAAAAAAGGGGCGAATCCAATTTGGAATCACCCCTGATGGTCGGTCGAAGCCGTTAGCGGCGCAGGCCGAGGGTCTTGAGACACTTCTGGTAACGATCCTCAGCGGTGCGCTTGAGGTAATCCAGAAGCTTGCGGCGGCGGGCCACCATCCTCAGCAATCCGCGGCGGGTGGAATGATCCTTGCCGTGGACTTTCAGGTGTTCCGTCAATTCGTTGATCCGCTCCGTCAGCCGCGCGACTTGGACGTCGGCGCTGCCAGTGTCCTTCTCATGCAATTGGAAGGTATCGGTGGAGATTGCGGTTGCTTCGCTCATTCTGTTGGAGATGCTTGCCGCCTTGGCAAGCGGGCTAGGTTGTCAATGTTTTAGGGTTTGATGGAGAGAGCCGCGAAGAAACCACAGGCCCTTTCTTTGGCAAGGGAAACTTTTTGGCAAATCTTCTCTTTTCTAGACCTTGCGATCCCCTCCGCCTTTCGGATCTCCGAAGGTTTGATGCCAAGGAGTCAGGAACGGACTCGCCGCCGCACGCCAGGGAAACGGAAGGACTGGCTTGTTGTCGATCCAAGCTATTTGCTTGCCAGTCGCTCGCCCGAGCCCTGATACAAAGGATGCAAGGGATCGAAATCGGCTGCCGGAAGAGGTATCTAGGCGGCTGCTCGTGAACGACGAAGTCTCGCCATCTGCTCCGGCGTCATCTTTCCAGTCGAATTCGAGACCCCAGAGGGCCTCGTGAGTTCTGTCGAAGAGTTCAGCGATTGGGACATGATCAAATTGAAGCAAGGATGATGCATCGACACCATCGAATTCTGAATGAGCATCCTCCACCTTGTACGCCAAATGGTCAGAAAGTCTTCAGGCCTGCATCCATCTTTTTCTTGATCGTGAACGGATGCAGCTACTCACGAGACGGTCACCGTGGTTTTGGAATACATCTTGGTGTCTCGAAGCTTCCCCGAGCGGTTAAATCGCTCATTCCGTAACGTGCCCTCAAGCATGAATCCAGCGCGTTCAGCGAGTCTCCAGCTGGCGACGTTCTCGGCGTCAGTGCTCAAAAAGACTCGATTGGCGGAAAGGTCACGCAAGGCGTAGTCGGCGAGTGCTCTGACGCCCTCCGTCATCAAGCCACGACCACCAAAACGGGCACGCCCCCAATAGCCGATCTCAAAACGACGAAGTGCCCAATCTACGTCATGCAGCCCGCTGCCACCCACAAGCATTCCATCGCTTTTCAGGAAAAAAAAGACCATCAAGTCCTCGTTCAAGAGAAACTTTGCGTAGGCTCTACGACATCCAAACTCTGACTGTTCAAGTGTCGGAGCAGGAGTGACCCAGCCTAACCAAGGCTTAAGCGTGTCTAACGACTCGATAACCGCCTCATTGAACAGGCCTCCATCGCCAGGTTTGGCGACTCGAATCACTAGTCGCTCAGACTCGAGCCTCTCAGGCAATTGGTCTCTCGTGCTCATCACATGTGGAGTTGTTAGTTGGGCGAGACTTTACAGCTACCCCTTCAAAGGCAGGGGGGAAACGCCCATGCTAATTGAAAAGGGTTGGTGTTGCTGCGCTGAGGTGAAATCGAGGGTTGCCAGTTGCCAAACAATGCCGCAGGCAGCAGGACTCGAGGAAGAGTCCTGCACGCTATGAACCCCAACCCAACAACATTACGCCCCAAAAAATGCGTGCGCCCGGCGGGATTCGAACCCACAACCAAGGGATTATGAGTCCCCTGCTCTAACCGTTGAGCTACAAGCGCGGTGCTCTGTGGCCGCCCTACTCATACCCGGCAGGCCCTGGGCCGCAACGAGTCATTTGAGCGGAACGACCTGGGCTCAAGCTTGGATTTCCCAGCCGGGACGGTATTCCCGATGGATCCATGAGGCGAGTTCGGGCCGTCCTTTGATGGCGAGATTCGGTGCGTCCCACTCCAGCACTTCTCCCGGCAATCGCTGCGCCAGGGTGCCGAGCAAGATGGTCTCGGTGAAGGGACCTGCGTGACTGAAGTCCGACTGCCCACGCTGCACGCGACCTTCGATGGCGTCGATCCATTCCAGGTAGTTGTCCTGCTCACGAGCGCGGGGGATGCTGGGCTCGGGCCATTGAAAGCCGTCCACTTTGTAGGTGCTCTTGAGGACCCACGCCTGCCGCGTGCGATTGAAGAAGAGCTTGCCAAATTCCCCCACGATGACGCTGCCGAAGTTTTTGAAGCTCTCTCCCTCGAGGACGCGCTCATCGGGGTGATTGTAGTCCTCGCTCTCCTTGACCAAGGCCCAGGTATCGGGATCAAAGTGCGCCTGAGTGTAGCCATCGTACCAGTGGAATTTGAAGCCGCGCGACGAGCCGTATTCACCGGGGCCAAATTGCCAGGTGATTTTGGAACTGATGGGCGGGGACAACTCGGTGCCGCCTGACTGCTCAGCGGAAACGCTGAGCGGGGCGTCAGGCATCATGGCCCACCATCCCATGTCCATGATGTGGCAGGCCATGTCTCCGAGCGCGCCGCAGCCGTAGTCCCACCATCCCCGCCAGGCAAAGGGTGCAATCAATGGACTGTACTCGACGAAAGGAGCGGGTCCGATCCACTGCTCCCAGTCCATCCAATCAGGCACGGGTTCGGGCGCGGGACGTTGGGCGAAGCCCTGCGGCCAGATGGGGCGGTTGGTCCAGGCGTGAATTTCCAACACCTTGCCGACGACGCCTGCGCGAATCAGCTCAACGCAGCGGCGCATGTGGTCCTGGGCGTGCGCCTGATTGCCCATTTGTGTTTTGACTCCGGTCTCGGCGGCCAATTCCGCCAGTTTCCGTGCCTCCCATAGGCCATGCGTCAGCGGCTTTTGGCAATAGACGTGCTTGCCAGCTTTCATCGCGAAGTAGGCCGCATGAAAGTGATGATGATCCGGGGTGGAGACGGTGACGGCATCGATCTTATCTCCCATGTCGGCCAGCATTTCCCGATAGTCCCGGTAGAACGGGACCTGCGAGTAGCGATCCCGCATTTCCGCCACGGAGCGCAGCCGTTTGTCGGTCGTGGAGAGCCGGGTGGCATCCACCACGTCGGCGAGCGCTGCCACCTGACATCCTGCATTTTCAGATCCCAGCAGATCCGCGCGGCCTTTGCCCCCGGAGCCGATGCCAGCCAGCGCTGGCTTTTCCAACTGGCCCCAAGCTCGACTCGGGATGAATTGAAATCCGAACACCGAAGAGGCTGCCGCTGCTGCTCCGCGCCCAAACGCGCGCCTAGAAAGGGTGGATGTTTTCTGGTCCATGCGTTCAGCCTGCAAAATGGCTCTCGCGATGTCCAGAACGAATCCGCACCGCGATCGCGGAGCGTGTCAGAATCCGAGCTTTTGCCTGGACTAAAACTGGCTGTAACGCCGCAGCTCTTCCACCCGATCCGCCACATCGGCGGCGCGGACGGTTTCGAGTTTCTGCGTGCTGAAGGCCTCGCAGGTGTAGCTGGCCACCACACTGCCATGCACCATGGCTAGGCGGAGATCATCAAACTGCGGATTCACGCAACCCCGCGCCGCGAGCCAACCGACCAAACCTCCGAGGAAGGAGTCGCCCGCGCCCGTGGGATCAAAAACGGCGGGCAAGGGATAAGCTGGGCAGGTGAAAAACGCCTCCTCTTCCGCGCCGAACAGGTAGCTGCCGTGCTCGCCGCGTTTGACGATGACAAACCGGGGGCCTTTCTCCCGCAGGCGACGCCCGGCTTCCACGAGGTTGGTGGTACCGGCGAATTCCTTGGCCTCGCCGTCGTTGATCACCAGCAGGTCGATCTGCTTGAGCACATCGTGCAATCGCTCGTTGGCGATTTCGATCCACAAATCCATCGTGTCTGCGGCGACGAAGCGCCGCTGTCCGCATTGCTCGAGGGTTTGCAACTGATTGTCAGGACTCATGTTGGCTAGCACGACCATCTCGGCTTGGGCAGCGGTGCCTTTGACCTGAGGCTGCCAGTCTTCCAGCACGTTCAGCGCCACCTTGTGAGTCGCGCGAGAGTTCATGTCATCGAAATATTCGCCCGTCCAGGTGAAGGACTCTCCCTCACTGCGCTCGACTCCCTCCAACGAGATGCCATGAGCCTCCAGCATGGAGAGATGCCGCGTGGGGAAGTCCTGGCCAATGATGCCGACTAGAGACACCGGCTGGTGAAACACGCTGGCCGCCAGAGCCGCGTAGGCGGCGGATCCTCCCAGCAGGTCCTGCTCGGTAGCCTGCGGGGTTTTGACGTGGTCGATGGCGACGGTTCCAGCAATGATGACGGACATAACAGAGATGCGAGTGAAGTTTGACAAGATCGATCAAGGTTGCGAACCAAGCAGCGCAACCTTGCCCCGAGCCTTACCGCGCGTAAAATCAGCCGTGACTCGGGCTGCGGAGTATCGGTCCCGCCGCCCGCCTGTCAACGCTCATTCCCCCATCCATCTCCGATCCCACCTCATGCGCTCCACCCTGCTCACCCTGACCGTGCTCGCCCTGATCGGTGGCGTGGGCGCACAGTGGTGGTGGTATCACGAAGCCTATGGTCCCGACCTCGCCCTGCGTGCGCGAGACGCTTTGAAAGACAACGGCGTGACCGAGGCCTCCGTTCGGCTCGACTACCTCGACGCGACCCTGCTCGGCTGGGCTGCGGATGAAGCCACCCGGACCCGCGCCCTAGAGGCCATCCACCTCATCCGAGGTCTGCGCGTCGCGGAAAAGGGAGATCAAATTCACATCCAGCAGCGGCTGGAAAGCCGAGATGAACCCGGTCAAGTCATCCTCTCCGGTTGGCTCGCCTTGCCGCAAAGCCGAGACAACCTTCTCACTTGGCTCACCGCACTGCGCCCCGACCTGACCTTCAAAGCCGACGACCTGCACGTCTCCCCCCACGTCATCTCCCAGGCGGAATCCCCCGAACCTCTGACCCAGGAAAGTCCGCTCGTCGCCCCGCTTTTGGCTCGACTGAAAGTGCCGGCCAGCTTGCAAATCGACCGCGATCTGAACGGCTTCCGCGTCAGCGGTTACCTGCCGGATGATCGACTCGCCCAATCTCTCCTCGCCGCCCTCAAGCAAGCCGCGCCAGAGGTTCCCATCGATCACCGCCAGCTCGCCGTCAGTCCTCACGTCCAGCCCTCCGCCTTCGCCACCGAAAAAGGACTGCCCGAGTTCGTCGCCGCGTTTTTTTCCGCCCCCACGCAGGCCAGCCTCCGCCTCGACGGCCAGGGCGCGCGGCTTGAGGGCACCGCCACACGGGAGCAAGAAAGTCGCTGGCTGAGCCAACTGCGCCCCCTCACCGGCGGTCACCCCGTGGATGTTCAGCTCCGCATTTACCCCTCTCTTTACCACCTCCCCGGTTATCAGCCTCAGTCTCAGATCGACCTCGAAAGAGCGGTGAATTTGCGCCAACTGCTCGCCCATCAACGCATCCACTTCGCCGAGGATTACCCCTTTCTCACCCCCGAAGAACGCGCCACCCTCGCCGCCCTCCTGCCGCAGCTTCTGCCCGCCGGCCCGGGCCTGCGCCTCATCATCGCCGTCCAACGCGCCCCGGCTGATCCCAGCCTCCTCCGCCCCGGTCTCGATGAAGCCCGCGGCCAGAGCGTTCGAGATTACCTCATCCAGCTCGGCCTCGCCCCCAGTCAACTCAGCGTGATCCTGCTGGACGATCCCGGCGATTCACGTCAGCTTGACTCCCAACCTTCCGGCCTCGAAAACACCGTCGAACTGCTCATCCAGTAGCCTCACTCCCTCAGCGCTCCCTTCATCATGACCCCGCAACCCTTGGAAACCGGCCCACTGCTCTATTTTTTGGAGCACAGCGCCGTGTTTGTTGCGGTTCTCGGCATCGTCTTCTTCACGCTTGGATTTCTCTTTGCCCGCTCCCTTTGGCAGCCCTTCAAACAGCAGGCCCAAGAACTGCACACCGAACTCGATACGCTCAAAGAAGGCAACGCCCGCCTCAAGCGCAGCCTCGCCGAGCAGAGCCTGCGCACTCCCGCCGCAGCGCCTGCCCCGCCGCCCGCCGCCAAACCTCCCCCACCAGCACCTATTCCCCCGCCTCCTCCAGCGCCAGCTCCCCTAGCAAATCCTTCCCCGCCCAAGGTCAAAGCGCCCGTCTCCCTGCCTCCGCCAGCGCGGAACGCCCCCACGGGCATCGTCAAAAAAACCGTTGCCTCCCAAGCCAAAGCCGAGTGGCGACGCCCCCCCTCTCCTCCACCCGCACCCACCCCACCACCACCTTCCCCGCCTCCGGGACCACAGGCCATTCATTTGAGCGATCTCATTGGACCGCGCCCCGCCCTTCTCAGCCCCCCTCCACCGCCTGCCGATCTAGCTCCGCCGGAGCCGCCCGCCGCTGAACCTGCTCCTTCCCCCGAACCCGCCCCAGCCGCCCAGCCGGAGCCACCTCCCGCGCCTCCTGAGCCCGAGCCGCCTACCACTCCGCCCGCCGAGCCTGATCCCCCTGCTCCTCCGCCCTCGCCGCCGGCCCCACTCATCCCCATCACACCGCCGCCGGATGCGCATCGCGATCCCAAACTCGGATGGATTTTCCCCGTCCCACCCGCATCACCGGACGATCTGACCCGCATCAAAGGCGTGGGCAAGATGCTGCAGGAGAAACTACAGTCCCGAGGCATCTACAGCTTTCGTCAAATCGCCACCTGGTCCGACGCCAACGTCCAAGCCTTTTCGGCAGAACTCGCCTTCAAAGATCGCATCCAACGGGAAAATTGGGTCGAGCAAGCTGAGGCTCTGGCGCGCGAAGTGGAACAAGCGACTTCTTGATCGCCGACCGCTGGGACGAAGGGTGCGTCGGTGAGAGGGTTTGTTCACGTCGAGGGAGGTTCGACTTCGAGTGCCCCTCGAAGCTACTTTTGACGACGACACTGCCGCTTCTGAAAAACTGAGGTCCCAGGAATGCCACTTGCCTCCCGCGTGCGAGCCGCCAACCTGTGCCCTGCCATCATGCTCGCTGCTTCTTCCTATTACCTGCACGATCTGAGTCCCCACCTGATTCGATTCACGGACACGCTCGCCATTCATTGGTATGGCCTGGCCTACGTTCTCGGGTTCTTTTTCACCTATCGCATCATGCTGTTCCTCGCCCGGCGCGGGCTCTCGGAATTGAAGCCCGATCAGGTTGCCGATTTCATCACCCTGGTGGCCCTTTTTGGCGTGGTTCTCGGGGGTCGATTGGGTTACTTGCTGCTTTACAATTTTGACGACTTCATCCACGAACCGTGGATCTTTTTTCAGTTCAACAAGGGCGGCATGGCCAGTCATGGTGGCATTCTGGGAGTGGCCCTGTTTTGCCTCTGGTACGCCCGTAGGCATCACATCTCCTGGACCGGTCTCGGCGATACCCTGGTGTGCGGCGCACCCATTGGCATTTTTCTGGGTCGCCTGGCCAACTTCATCAACGGCGAACTTTTTGGCCGGGTGACCTCGGTCTCCTGGGCGGTTCAATTTCCCACCGAGCTGCACCATCACGATTATTATGCTCAAGGTGGCCGATTGATCCCCGGTTTTCCCGACGCGGTTCAGCACAGCCCGGAGATCATCGCCTGGTTTGAGGAAAACCGCGGTGGCAGGGAGGAACTGATGCAGATCCTGCATCCGCGCCATCCCTCCCAACTCTACGAAGCGCTGGGTGAAGGGCTGCTGCTTTGCGCCCTGCTCCTCTGGATTCGGGTGCGTTTCCCTCGCCTCCCGCACGGAGCCCTGACGGGCATTTTTTTCCTGCTCTACGCGGTGGTGCGCATCAGTTTGGAAAATGTACGGCAGCCTGATGATGGGGCGACGCCGATCTGGGGTCTGACCAAGGGCCAATTTTTCAGCCTGTTCATGGTCGTAGCCGGGATCGGTTTTTTGCTTTTTGCCTGGCTCAGGGGCAAACGGCCAGACCCGCAGTCCTGATGGTGGGCGGAAAAATCAGCCGCGTCCTTGCAGCAACATTTTGACGCCAAAAACAATCAGCAAGACGCCGAAACCGCGAGCGAGCTGATCGTTGCTGAGGCTCTTGAGCCAACCGGCACCAAAGTAGGCAAACGTCGCCGCCGATACCGCAGTGATGAGGGCGACCTTCCAGTCGATGAGATCATTGCGCGCATTCTGAACGGTGGCCGTGAGAGCGGTGGGCACGATGATGGCCAGGGAGGTGGCGACCGCGATTTTTTGCGGCATTTTCATCAGACTGACAAAGGCTGGCACCATGACCACGCCGCCTCCCACTCCGCACAGGGCTGCCACCACACCGGCCAGCACACCGATCGCCAAGGCCGTCAAAATTCCCGTTAGGCTCATCTCAAAAAGATGGGGCGTTAAGCGGGCACACCCGCCAGATCTCCGGCCAGACCTTCATCATCATCGTCCCGATTAACCGGCGCATGAGGTGCCGTCGGTGCGGGCAGCGGTGGCGGTTGTGGAGGTTGCGGACTGGGCGGAGGATTCTGAAGTTTACCCGTCTCCATGATCTCACGGATGTGGGATCCATCGAGGGTTTCATACTCCAATAGCGCTGCCGCGATGGCATCCAACTTGTCCCGATGCGCGGTGAGAACGTCGGTGGCGCGGGAGTAGGCTTCGTCGATCAGACGCTTCACCTCTTCGTCGATCTGCTGAGCAGTGGCTTCGGAGTAGTTGCGGCTGCGCGAGATGTCTCGGGCCAAAAACACTGCGCCTTCTTCCTCGCCATATTCCACCATACCCATGCGCTGACTCATGCCCCAGGCGCAGACCATTTTCCGCGCCAGACCCGTAGCCTGGCGGATATCCCCCATGGCACCGTTGGTGACGTCACCAAACTTGATCTCCTCGGCCACGCGACCGCCCATGGCTACCACCAGATCATCCAGGATCTCGTTGCGACGCAGGGTGAATTTGTCTTCCTCCGGCAGCCACATGGTGCTGCCGAGAGACGGGCCACGGGGGATGATGGTGACCTTGTGCAGAGGTTCGGTATGCTCCAACACCTCGATCAAAATCGCGTGTCCCGCTTCGTGGTAGGCGGTGTTTTCCTTTTCCTTCTCGCTCAGGGCGAGGCTGCGGCGTTCACGGCCCCAGCGAACCTTGTCGCGAGCTTCTTCCAATTCCGCCGTGGTAATGGCCTTCAGGTTCTTGCGAGCGGCCAGCAGGGCGGCTTCGTTGATGACGTTGGCCAGCTCAGCACCGGAGAACCCAGGCGTTCCGCGCGCCACTTTGGAAAGGTCGGCACTCTCGGCCAACTTCACTTTTTTGGCGTGCACGCGCAGGATTTCCTCCCGGCCTTTGACATCGGGCAGACTCACTGTCACCTGCCGGTCAAAGCGTCCAGGACGCAGCAAGGCGGGATCGAGCACATCAGGCCGGTTGGTGGCGGCGATGATGA
>JAGRPD010000407.1 GCA_020439875.1 Verrucomicrobiales bacterium | reverse complement strand
TAGGTGTCCAATGCTCGTAGCAGCTCCGAGCCGCCTTCAGGATGGCATCGGAAAGCAGTTTCCACTCCGTGTCGGACAATCTCTCAACGTCCTGCTCCGTGAGGTCTCCCACCAACGGAGGCTTGGCCTCTCCATCGCGTCGCAAACGGATCGCAACTCCAAACGCTTTACCGTAGTCCGTGAGCAATACGGACGAGATCACCATTTCAGTCCAGTCGCTCGACAAAGCCTTCTCCACTTGCTCAGGGAAAGTTTCCTTGGAGTTGTCCGCAAAGCCAACTGATGCAGCAAAACCAACCAGCGCAACAATAAGAACGATCAAGAAGTTGGCCTGATTCATGGCATCAAGGGTTTGGGCGCTCAGTCTCGTCCTCGGTCATCGCCTCCATCGTCAGGTGATACCGGTAATCACCATCCTCCCAAGTGATGGATTGACCGGAAATCTCAATATTTCGAGCGATCGGTTTACCCTCCTGAAAACCACGCTGGGCTTTGTAGATCGTTCGATTCCCAATCGTGATCATGGTCCTATCCGTATCAAGGAACGGGAATCCAACGGACTCCATGAAGCAACTCCATTTAACCGGGCCAAGTGCGGACTCGTAATCCTTCTCTTTCAAAAGTTTGTAGTGGTAACCAGACTTGGCACTCAGATAAAACGCTCCAATCGCAAATCCGAGGATCAAGATCAACACTCCGATGCCACCTTTGATGAGGACACGTTTCATTTTCTTTCGAGAGGAAGGTTACGGATGTGACAGGAGAACAACAAGGAAGAAGCCCGTTGCGCACCGACGGTCCCACGAGGTGGGCCCACCCCCCTCCCCGACGGCGGATTTCCCGCTCGACGGTTGCGATGGGAGCACCAAGGAGGAAGCGCGCGTTTTTTCCATCACCCCTCAGAGAACACCGTCTTCGGCCCCTGAAGTCAAGCTCAGGACTCTTGGCGCGGCAGCAGCGGCGGCAGATGCCTGGATGCTGCCCGGTGGAGCTGGGGGGAAGCGCGGTTTGACAGAAACCCCAACCGGCATTTGACAAGTGCGGGGAGATTGGTAGTTTGGCGGCCCTTTTGGGCTCGGACCGCTGCTTTGAATCGGCAGCTCGCCTCCGCTCCGGCCCCCAAGGGACCCGACTTCAACGACCTTTCCTCTCATGAGCACCAAACGGACTTACCAGCCATCGAAGCGCACTCGCAAGCGCCAGTTCGGGTTTCGTGCCCGCATGAAGACCCGCAATGGCAGGGACATCATCCGCCGCCGCCGCCGCGCAGGCCGCAAGCGCCTGGTGCCGAAGGGGGTCGAGATTCACTACGCCCGCCACACTCAAAGCTGAGGCCTGCGGAGGGCCAGCGATCCACGCGGGCCGAGCCCAACGCCATGAGCCCGCCGCACCCGAACCCTGGCACGGAGCCGTCTCTGCGATTGCCCGCCCGGTTCCGGCTCAAACATTCCGCTGACTTTGCCGCCATCCGCGCCACCCGCAGCAATCTCGCTGGTCGCTACTTGGTGCTGGCCGGTCGGCGGGTGGAAAACGCGACGCACTTTCAGTTCGGCCTCATCACGGGCCGCAAAATTGGCCCAGCGGTGGATCGAAACCGCGTCCGCCGTCGCCTGCGGGAGATCATTCGCCATCATCAGCAGGAGCTGCTGCCCCATTGGCAGTGGGTGGTCATCGCCCGCTGGCGCGCGGCACAGGCCAGTCAGGCCCGCTTGGAACAGGACTGGCTGCGGCTGGCGCAACGTCTCGGCATCCTCGCCCCCCGCCCTTCCCCATGACCGCGCTGATCCGCATCCTCATCCGCTTTTACCAGCGCGCGCTATCTCCGGTGATTCATTTTCTCTCAGGTCCGGCAGGTGGCTGCCGGTACACGCCGACCTGTTCGGCGTATTTTTTGGAAGCCGTCGAGACCCACGGCCCGCTGCGTGGCAGCTGGATGGGCCTGCGACGGCTGTGCCGCTGCCATCCCTGGGGCGGCAGCGGGCCCGACCCGGTACCACCGCGTCCCCATAACGGCGCTTGATTTCTCCCCCATCTCTCCAGAGTTCTCCCTTCCCCCACATCTATGGATCGCAAAGCTTGGATCGTCATCATCCTCTGCCTCATCGGCATGGGAGCCAACATTTACATCGGCAGTCAAAATGCTGCCGAAGCTGCCCGCATCGCTGCGGAGCAAGCCGCAGCTCAACCGCCACCTGCCGCCGATGAGACGGTCACCGATGCGGGTGCAGCGGCTGCTTCCGACGTCAAAACGGGGACCGACACTAGCACCGAGGCAGCCAAGGACACGCCCGCCCCTGCCCAATCTGCCCCGGAAAAAACCGCGAGCCTCACGCGCGGATCCGTGACGTACGAGTTTTCCACCCTCGGCGGAGGCATCAAAACGGCGACTCTGGCGCAGCATGACTCCGTGGTGCTCAACCAATACGCCCGCAGCCGCAATCGCCACGAACCCATCGGGGCCATCCGTCGTGAGCCCGGTGCGGCCGACACCACAACCTACGAGCTGACGGCACAGACCGACAGCAGCATCACCTTCACCGGCACGACGAAGGACGGGTTGATCATCGAGAAGACCTACGAGATGCCTGCTGCGGATGCCGACGAGCACCTCGTCACCCTTCACCTGCAAATCCGCAACCCTGGGGCTCAGCCTTTCCAAACCCAGGAGATGTTTCTCTACACCGGCACGGCGGCCTCCCTGCGCCCTGACGAACTGTTGAAGCCTGGCTTTTTCTGGAACGACGCCGGTGACGCGGATCACAAGGATGCGTCGTTTTTCAAAGGCGGCTGGTTCAGCTCGGCAAAGCCGGAGTATCGGGCCAGCTTCAATGACCTGCGGTATGGCGGCGTGATGAGCCGATTTTTTGCGACCATCGTCTCCCGCGAGGCCAAAGAGGACTCAAGCGGGCAGATCTGGGCTAGCAGCTTCGCCGTGGATCACACGGACGATGAATTCCGCGACCTGAAGGCTGCGCAGACGGACATGGCCGTGGAGGCCGCCATCGGACTGCCGCCGCTGGACATTCCCGCAGGCGGAGAGATGAGCACGACGTACCAGATTTACACCGGGCCCAAAGAGTATCAGCGGCTGCGGGATCTGGGCGGGCAGCGCCAGTTTGTGATGTTTTACGGATGGTTCACCGTGGTGTCGAAGGTGCTCATCAACACCCTCACCTGGCTGCACGGCCTCGCGGGCAACTGGGGTGTGGCCATCATCCTGATGACGCTGATCATCCGCCTGGTCATCTGGCCGTTGCAGGCCAAATCTCAATACTCCATGAAGCGCATGGGTCTGCTCGGACCCAAGATGAAGGAGCTGCAGGAGAAGTACAAAGAAGACCCTCAGAAGCAGCAGGCGGAGATGATGAAGCTCTACCGCGACTACGGGGTGAACCCCGTGGGCGGTTGCCTGCCCATGCTGCTTCAGTTTCCGATCTTCCTCGGCTTTTACCGCGTGCTGCAAAACGCCGCCGAACTGCGCGGTCAGCACTTCCTCTGGGTGCAGGATTTGTCCCTGCCTGACACCATCGCCCAAATCAACGGCTTCAACGTGAATCCTCTGCCTCTGCTGATGGGCGTGTCCATGTTCCTCCAGATGAAACTCACGCCGCAACCGGCGACGGTGGACAAGACCCAGCAGCGTATTTTCATGCTGATGCCCTTCATGTTCCTGTTTTTCTGCTACAGCTTCGCCTCCGCCCTGGCTCTGTACTGGACCACGCAAAACATTTTCAGTATTTTCCAAACATGGGTGATGAAGCTCTACATGCCGGAACCCACTCTGGAAAAAGTGGAACGCAAGGCCGCCGCCAAAGCAGCCTCTGCGCCATCCATGTTCCAAATGGGAGGCCAGAAAAAGCCCAAAGATTCCAAGAAAAATCGCCCACCTCGGCTGGGTGGTTAGACCTCTCCACCTTGCGCTGTCACTGCGGTCGCTCGCCGGACGTAATGATCTAGCACCCTTTGTCCGCCCTCTCTCCACACCCAGCCTGATCCGATTCCTATGACTGCCCTCGACCACGCCCGCCAGATCCTCGATACCATGCTCGGATACTTGGGATTCACGGTGCAGATCGAGGAGTCCGAGGGTCCCGAGGGTCTCACCCTCCAGATCCTGACCGAGGACGCGGACGCTCTGATCGGACGCCGTGGAGAGACGCTCGACGACATGCAGTACCTGGTGAATCGCATCCTCGTGCGTCACATCACCGACGCGCCTCGCATCCGTGTGGACGTGGAGTATTACCGCTCCATGCGAGAGGACAAACTCGTGCAATACGTGCGGGAAATGGCAGACCGCGTGCGGGCCACCGGCAAGTCCGTGCCTCTGCAACCGATGAACAGCTACTACCGCCGCATCGTACACAACACCCTGGTGAACGATCCTGAGGTGATCAGCGCCAGCGAAGACACCCGGGCGCGCTTCAAACGCGTGATCCTCAAAAAACGCCCCAACTCTTAAAGCCGGAGCGGCGCAACAATCCTCGTCTCAATCCTCGTCCCCATCCATCCCGCGAGGTTTTGGACGAAGATTGGCACGACGAATCTGCCCGAGTCCCCCCCTCATCCGTTCACGGGGCAGGCGAATCGCCGCGCTTCAGCAGATCGTTCGCTTGCCGCACCCACCCACCGCGCTCCACCCGGTGACCCAGTTTGAGGATCTCCTGCACCACAGCCACATCTTCGTCGGACCACTGGGCCAACTGCCGCCAGCTACAAATGCCCCATTCGTTCAGCTTCTGTGCCAAAACGGACCCGATGCCTTTGATCTGCGTCAGATCATCCCGCCGATCATTCCCCGCCGCCACGATCAGCATCCGCCCCAAGACATCCGCCGCCCGTCGAGCGGCTGCTAGCTCCTCCTCCACCGGACCCCGCAGGTCGGGGCGCTGAATCTTCAGCTGATCCTCCAGCGCTGTCACCCGCTGCTGCAGGCGCAGCCAACGGGCCCGGCCCTCCCTCAGATCTGCCGCCACCTCTTCCGGCACCACCGGTGGTGCGGCTTCAGGAGATTCACCCGAATCCATCGAGGTTTTGACCTCAACCTCGTCGGCAGGCGCGGGCGGCGTGGCTCGGTGCTCCGAATCCTCAAACAAGCGATTCATCCCCCGCGCAGCCCCACTGACCAGCGGACGCGCCATCCCTGCCGTTCGCTCTCGCCACTGCGTCAGCTCCGCTTCAGCCGCATTTTTTTCATCTCGCAGCCGCAGCAGCTCCCGCTCCAGATTTCGCTGTCGGGCCTGGGCCTCCTGCAGCTCACCTTCCAGCAAAGCCTGTCGCTCAGCCTCGCGCTGCGTTTCCGTGTCTCGTCCAGGCCCCGCCAGCGGAGTCGCCTCCATCGCTGCCACCGCCTCATCCCGCTGCCGCGTCAGGGTTTCGATCTCCGCCACCTCCCGATCCCTTTGTTCTTTCAGTCCCGATCGGACCACCGCCAGATCGCGGCTGCGCCAGCTCCAGGCCAAGAAAAAAAACACCGCTGCTGCTACCGCGAGCAGACCCAGCATTTGCAGGCTCAAGACCCAAAAACCATCCATCATTGATCGCTACCTCCTTTTGGGCGCGCCACCAGCCCGAGCGCGCGGATTTCCTCCATAGGCAACTGCCAAGCCAAAGCTACCCGCCCCACTGCCACGCCAGGTGGCAACCAAGGTGCCTCCGCCTCACCCAGAGCTTCGGTCCGCCAGATCACCTTCGCACTTGGCGCAGTGCCCCAGCTTCCCGTCCCTCCCGTGACGGCCAACAGCACTGGCGGCATTTCCTGCGGCGGCTCCGGCAGACTGCGCAGGGCATGCTCCAAATTCCGCATCGGCCCGCAGGCCCCAGAGACCACCACTTCATCGACCACCACCCAGTCCGCCGGATAGGCACGCTTCACCGCCTCCAGCATCAGGCTCCGCTCCGCCTCATCCGCCACCTCCCCACCCAGCACCGCCCGCCCCGCGTAGAGAGCCAGGGTGAAAAAAGGCCGCCGCGGCTCCGGTGCCAGCCGGGGGATACCCGCGTTTTCACCGCGCACCCAGTTTGCCACCACCGCTCCATCCAGCTTCAAACCCTCACGCACCTCCGCCTCTCGCGCCTCGCCACTCTCGGCCTCGGAGCCCGCCCGCCAGTCTTCACCGGCCACCACCTGATAGCTCCCCTCATCCGCAGCCTGCATCTCCGCCGGCATGGATCCAAACCGCCCCTGAGGCCGCCGCTGTCCCGTCACTCGCACATCATCCAGCACTCGGACGCCGGGAAAGGCCGCCATCAAACGCGCCAGCAGATCTCGATGATCCGCCTTATCTCCCACCTCTCCCCGCACCAGCATCTGATCCCCCCGTAGCCCCGCCACCACATGCGCGGGCGGCAGCGCCGCCAGCCGTTCCTGTTCGGTTTGCCAAGCCAGCTCCTCCGTCCGCACCACCCGCAGATGCTGAAGTTGGGGTTGCAAAAAGTCCCGCCATGTCCTCGCATCCACCTCTTTCAGCACCGGCAGTCCCCGGATGGCGGTATCCGCAGCGTTCACGTCCAGCTCTTCCATCACCTCCCCCAAACGACCTGCAGCCAAACTCACCGCCTCCGGTCCTCGCCGAGTGGGAATCGGCAGAGACGCCACCGTCCGCCCCAGATCCTGCGCGTCCTCGTAGCGTCGCGGGTCCGTCTGCAGGCTCAGGCTCAGCTTCGCTCCCGGGAGCGACCAGCGCGCGCGCAACAGCTCCTCCAGCACTGCCCGCTCCACCTCCGTACTGCACACCCCACGCACCGCCACTTCCGGCCCCGCCACTGCCACCACCAGCCAGCCCGGCGGGCGAGGTTTGATCTTGAGCGCCTCATCCACCACCAATTTCGTGACTGGATTCAACCTCGCCTCCGGCGTCAGGCGCAACTCATCCCGCACCAGCCGGGCGATGCGTCGAGCATCCGACTCACTGCGCACCTCACCGCTGAGATGCGCTCGCTGCCCCGAAAAATCCACCGCCACCGCCGCAAAGCGCTGTCCCTCAGAGCTGGCATCCAGCTCCTGCACCGCCTGTGCCGCCACCGCATCCAGCCGCCCCTCCAGGCCGCGACCAATCCACACCACACCCAGCATCCAAAGCAGGATCAGGGTCAAAGCAGCCTGAAGCCATCGGCGGCGGGTCATGGTTCGACGCGATTCATCATGACCAGGAACGCCACCAACGCAGGCGCTTTTTTCGTCTCAATCCATCTCCAGCAGCTCCGCCCGCTTCGCCGCATCCTCCAAGTCATCCAGAAAAAAGCGTCTCACCCGCCCTCCGGCGCGGGCTTGTACCACCTCGCCGCTGAGCACGTCCAGACAGCTCAGCCACCCCTCTCCGCAGGCCCACGTATCGACACAGATCGCCCCTGGGTGGCACAGCGGCAGCCCAGATCGCTGCGCCGTATGCCCACAGATCATCGTGCGACCCGACTCATGCGGCCATCGCTGATCCGTGATCCGCCGCCACAGCAGCCACTCTTCAGGCTGCTCCTCCAGCGGCAGATGGGGATGGGCACTGCCGTGCACAAAAAACACCGGCACCACCTCCGGCCTCCACCACAGCTGACAGCGCTCCGCAAAAAACTCCCGATGCCGCCCTGGCACTCGATCCCGGTAGGACGCCAGCGTCTCCCAACCGCCAACCGAGAGCCAGCCATCGGGATTCGGAGAACGATCCTCCAAAAACTCCAAAAACATCTGATCGTGATTTCCCAGCAGCGGAATCCACTGCGTCTCGTCATCCAGAGCCAGCAGCCGATCCACCACCCCTTTCGAGTCCGGCCCCCGATCCACGTAGTCACCCAGCGTCACCAACCGGTCCGTTTTTCCCGGATCCACCGTCTCCAGCAGCAGCTCCAGCTCCTCGCGGCAGCCGTGAATGTCACCGATCGCCAGCAGACGACTCATCCTTCCCCCCTCGAAGTTGCATCCGTGCCATCCCCGCCCCCACTCCGCTCGTATTCAAAACCAGGAAGCCGCATCCCGCGTGCGACACCACCCCATGCCATCCCTGTTCCGACCTCATGGATTGCCCCTCCGCTCATCATCCCAGCCCCTTCAAGCTCCCTGAGGAGCTGCCTCTCATCGTCCTGCAGGATTGCTTCCTTTTTCCCGGCTGTTTGATCCCTTTGTTCATCTTTGAAACGCGCTACCGCGCCATGCTCAGTCACGCACTGAAAACCCACCGCATGTTCGCCATCGGCGCATTGCAACCGGGTGGCGGTCTGCTGACCTGCACCACCGCAGGTTTGGTCCGCACCTCTCAAACTCTGCCCGATGGCACCTCCCAGGTCCTCCTCCACGGCCTGGCTCGCGTGCAAATGACAGACTGGCAACAAACCGAACCCTTCCCCATCGCCCGCATCCGGCCTCTGCCCATTGATCGCGGACATCCAAGCACCGTGCGCGCCCTGCGAGAACAAGCCATGCGCCTGCTGCCCGAGCCCCCTCCTGAGTGCGCCGAAGCCATCGCCCTTCTGCGGGCTCAGCTCGACGATCTCGAAGATTCCGAGGCCGTTTGCGACATCCTCGCCTATCATTTTGTCAAGAATCCCTCCGTTCAAGCCAGCCTCCAGATCGAGCCCCGGCTGGAACGACGTCTGGAGATTCTCATCCGTCACTTGAAAATAGACTGACACCCTCACTTTTCGAGTTCCGCCAATTTCGCCTCCAACGCCTTCACCCGCCGCTGCAGGTCCGGCACCTTTCCAGGATAGGCCAGCAGCTTCCGCCCCTCCATCAGCGGCTTCGCCGGAAATCCCGTGTAAGCGCCGGGCACCGTCACACTCTTGGTCACCCCTGACTTCGCCAAAATGAGCGATCGTCCAGCAATCTCCAAGTGCCCCGCCACTCCAACCTGCCCTCCCATCGTCACGTAGTCCCCCAAGCGGGTGCTTCCAGAAATTCCCACCTGAGACACCAAGATGCAATGCCGCCCGATCACGCAGTTGTGAGCAATCTGTACCAGGTTATCAATCTTCGTCCCCTCCTGAATCCAGGTCTTTCCAAAACGGGCTCGGTCAATCGTCGTACAGGATCCGATCTCCACGTCGTCATCGATTTGCACGATGCCCTTCTGCGGGATTTTCACATGCCTCCCCTCCACCTGCTGGTAACCAAAGCCATCAGAGCCGATCACGCTATTGCTGTGTATCACCACGCGATTGCCCAACACGCACCCCTGCTTCACCACCGCATTCTCATGCAGCACGCAGTCCTTGCCCAGCCGCGCCCCCGCTCCGATGCGCGCCCCCGAGTGGATCACGCAGCCATCCCCCAGCTGTACCCCATCACCGATGAAGGCCCCCGCCGCCACACTGACCTTAGTGGCATCGAACTCTACCCCCTCCCCCACCATCGCGCGCGGATGCACTCCCTTGGGCGGCAGCACATCCGGCACACCAAACCATTCAACCACCTTCGAAAAGGCCAGGGTCGGATTCTCCACCCCGATCAGCGCCTTCCCTTCAGCGGCTCCAGAAAAGTCCGCCGCCACCAGCACTGCCGATGCGCGCGAGGTCTCCAACTGCGCCAAGTAGCTCGCATTGCCCAAAAAACTCACCTCACCCGGTTCCGCATCGCGCAGGGAATTGAGTCCGCACAATCGCGTCATCCCATCCCCTTGCAGCAGCTTGCCTCCCACCTGAGCGACCAGCTCTTCCACCGTCAGCGATTTGTCTTCCATAACTCTCTCGATCTAGGATTCGTTTCAACTGGGGTCGCTACATCCCCAAACAAAAACACGCCAGCGGAATAGCCCGCCGGCGTGCATCAAGCGATAAAACTCAGCGTCCCGAGGATCGCTCCACGTCGCGGCAGGCCTAGTTCTCCTTGTCGCCCTCAGCCGGTTTGGCCTTTTCGTCGGTCGAAGGTGCAGCGGCATCCGCAGGAGCGTCCTTGTTGAGTTCGACGACGACCTCATCGGTAAAGTCCACCGCGCCTTTGTAGTAAAGCACCACAGGAACCGTGGAAAGACTGATGCCCGAATGATCGAACACAAAATCGTAACCCTCATCCTTCGCCTTTGTTTTCACCACCTCCAAAATCTCGCTGTAGAGCCCCTTGCGGATGTTCATGTCCTCCTGCTTCAGCTGCCCCTGACGGCGATTCTGAAACTCTCCAATCTCCTGCTCCAGCCGACGCAGCTCTTTGAACAGCTCACTGCCCTCCGCTGCTGCTTTGGCACGCTCTTCTTGGTTGATGATGGGATCCTGAGATAGCTTCTGCTTGTCTTGCAGCTCACCCATCTTGGTTTTGTACACCGCCCACTGCTCGGCAACTTCTGCTTGAGCTTTGTTGACGTTGTCCTTGAATTTCGAAGACGCTTCCTTGGTCTTGTAAAACTCTGAAAAAGCTTTGGCCATATCCACCACGCCAAACTTCATGTCGGCGGCGGCCAGCGATTGCGAAAGTGCTCCTGCAACGAGCAAAGAAAGAAGGGCGATACGATTCATGATTTCTGGGAGTCGGTAAGATGCACGGCTAGACCTTTCGCACAAATGAAATCTCGGACCGAGCGTGCCTCGCCCCAGAACTTGCCCATGAGATCGGGATTCGAACCCTCGGAAAAAATCCTCGCCAATCCCTCGGGTTTGGCGGGTGGCGTCATGGGGGCGAGTTCGCCCTCATCGCGTGGGAGGAAGAAGGGTCTGCGCGAAAAATCCCCGTCTCACTCCTCGTCCCCATCTCCAAAGTGTGAGAAGCTGGACGACAATTGGGACGAGGATTTATTGCTGCAATCGTTCGTTTAGAACTTGTAGCCGACGTTGAACTGGAACTTGCCGCCGCTGTCGTTGTAGGGATCGGACTGGACCGGGATACCGAAGTCAACGCGGATCGGACCCACCGGCAGGTAAAGCCGCAGACCCAGACCCACGTTGGAGTTCACGTTGGAGGTCGAGATATCGAAGGCGCTCCCGTTGACAAAACCCACGTCGTAAAACACCGCACCACGCACTTTTTCCATGATGGGGAAGGTCAGCTCCGTGGTCAGGTAGGCGGAGGTACGCCCCCCGATCGGCTCACCGGAATCATCCTTCGGCCCCACGTCACGATAGTTGAAACCGCGCAGGTTGTTGGCACCACCCAGGAAGAGACGCTCAAAGATCGGCACATTGTCTCCGTAGCTATCCACAGAGCGGAAGGCACCTTCGAAGGACAGGATCGTATCTCCCGGCAGATTGAAATACTGAGCGCCCTGCACCGACATGCCATAGACATCCACGTCCCCACCCAGGAATTGACCCGAAGTCATGGCTCCCAGTTCCACCTTGTGACCCTTGCGAGTGATGAACACGTTATCCCGGGTGTCATGCACCAGGCTGAGGTTCAGCTTGCTCTGCAGGTAGTCTCCCTCCTCGCTCCGAATGATGTCGGAAGCATCGTCGGAGATGCCGTCGATGGTGACGTTTTGCAGGGTGTAGGTGATGTCGAAATAGGTGTGCTCACCCATCGGCTTGCGCAGGCCCAGTGAGCCGCCCGCGTCGGTCTCGTCATATTTGTCCGACAAGAAGAACAGATTGCGGTAATAGAGCTGGGTGGTGAAGGACAGCTTCTGCCCCATGAACCAAGGCTCCGTCAGGCTGAGTTGGAAGTCCCGGCGCTTCAAACCGACGCGAGCCGACATGTTGAAACGCTGACCCGCACCGCGGAAGGAAGGCCAGTCGGTGATGTCAAAGTTCGTTTGCGTCAGGTCAAGGAAACCCACCAAGCTATCAATCGAGCTGAATCCAGCACCGAAATTGATCGTTCCCGTGCTCTGCTCCACCACATCAACGTCAATGTCCTTGAACCCTGGGGCTCCCGTGTCCACCGCCCGCATGTCGATGTTGCTGAAGTAATTAAGGTTTTTCAGTCGGCTCTCACCCGTCCGCATTTTGACCGTGTCCGTCTCCTCCCCCGGAGAGAAGGGCAATTCCCTGCGGATGACGCGGTCCTGCGTCACGTCGTTGCCCGCAATGTTCACCTTCCGAATGTAGGACTTCTCGCCCTCGGTGACGCGATAAACAATGCGCACTTCCCGAGGTCCGGCGGACAGGATGCTGGTCTCGACCCGAGCATCCGCGTAACCACGGGATCCATAGTAGTCTTTGATCATTTGCTCGTCCGACCGGATGTCTGCCCGGGAGTAGGGAAAGCCTGCTTCGGTGATGATGCCGGGTGCCAGTTCCTCTTGGGTAAACACCGTCACACCCTCCAGGGCGACCTCGGCGATGTCGTAGGAATCCCCTTCCGAGATCACATAAACCAGGCCCACCCGCTTGGCGTCGATCGGCTCCCGCCGCACTTCCACCACGTCGGCATAAACATAACCGCTGTCTTGATAGAGTGACTCGATGGCGTTGATGTCCTCTTGAATTGCCTCATTGCTAAGTTTGCCGGCCTTGCCCCAGAAGCGCCAAAAGGTTTTCTTTTTGCTCTTGAGCACTTTGCGAAGGCGGGAGGATTTGATGGACTGATTCCCCTCAAAACGGATATCGCCAATCAGACCCCGAGCCCCTTCATCAATATTAAAGATCACCGAGGTAAAGCCCTCTTGAGCGCCCGGTTGGGTTTGGTAAGTCACGCTCACATCTCCGTAGCCCGCCTTTTCATACAGCTCCCGGATCTCGCCCTGAGAGGCGGTCAGACTCAGCTCGTCCACTGCGTTTCCGGATTTCACATCGATCTCACGGCGCAGGCGGTCATCATTGAAAACGGTATTGCCCGCGAAAGAAATGTCTCCAATCGCGCCCCGACCAGTGAGGGTCACGGTCACGGCCACGCCGCCAGGAACATCGGCCGACGTGATGGCCACATCGTCAATCGCTCCCGTGCCGTAGAGCGTGCGGATATCCTGCTCCACACGCTCATCCGCGTAGGCCTCGCCCTCGCGTAGGGACATTTGGCTGCGCACCCGGCCATCATCCATGGTCCGAGCCCCCTGAAAGCGGATCGTGATGCTCTTGACGATCTTTTGCGCCGCCGGAGCAGCCGCTGCCGCAGAGGCATCTTGCGCGCGCGCGGTCACGGCCTGCATGCCGATGCCGCTTGCGGCGACAAGGAGACTAAGGCCGACGATTCTGGAACAGCGTCCGGGAGTCATGAGAGGAGATGCGGGTCTAAGGGTGAGATTGGCCGGAAAAATACCGGTAAACCGCATTACTGCCGACGGCTAGCGAGCCGTCAAGAAAAAGCTGCCACCCCGCCGCAGCCATTCAGGCTCCCCTTCTGAAGGATGGAGATGATTCCTCCCCGCTCACCGCCCCCTACTCCTCCTCCCGCGCCATCACCCCATCCGGAGCCAACACGACCCGAAAACCGACATCCTCCCGGCGGTCTGCAGCGGGCAATTGCAGGCGGAAAGAGGCCAGCAACTCCTGCCGATCATCCGTGGTGAAGGAGCCTCCCCGCACCACCCCATCGCTAGAGCCGGGCTGCCAGGCATCCGCCACCCATTCCCAGACATTGCCCGACAGATCATACAGCCCTCGGCTGTCTTTGCGATAAGACGCCACCGGAGCCACACCCGCCTGACCATCATCGTATTTGGGAATGGCCGGAGCCCCTTTCACGACCTTCTTCCGGCTCGCATCGGAGAAATTGCCCTGCTTTGCATAGGGCGGCCAGATGAAGCCCCACGGATAGATCCCATCGATCCGCAGAGACCGCTCCGCTGGCGTCGCTCCCCGCTCCCGGGGCAAATAGGCCGCCATGCTCCATTCGTCATCGGTCGGCAGGCGATAGCTCTGCGTTTCATCAAGCAACCCCTTTTTCCGCTCCACCCCTGTGAGCCAATCGCAAAACTCGTCCGCATCCGCGCGACTCACCCGGCTCACCGCCGCCGTCGGCGTTTTCGTGAGATCCCGCCCTGCCACCGCCGACCGCCCGGTTGCACTCTCGAATCGGCTAAAATCCAGCGCCCGTACCTCCGTCGCCCCCAGCAGCACCCGCCCCAGTGGCACCAGTTCCATGCCCAGACTGTTTTTCCACGGCTCATCAAAGACCACCGCTCCGTTGGCCCGCAGTCTCAGGGCCAGCTTCGTCGTCTCTCCCGGGGCAATGTTTCCCGCTGCCTCCAGGGAGGCAAATCCCGGCCGCCTCAGCTCTAGCTCAAAGGCACCCGCCCGCACCGCGTCCAACTCCAACGGCGTCACTCCCACCGATCTCCCGCTCAGATACACCTCCGCCCCCTCCGGCACCGACTCCACCCTCAGGCCGCCCGTTTCCACCCGCACCACCTGACAGCGCACCGCCGTCAGACCCGCCCGCGCGGACGCACCCTCCGCATCCAGCCGAAAGGGTCGCCAAGCAACCTCGTGATCCGCATCCAGATACCCCGCCCGCCGCTCCGTCTCCGTCTCCCACGCACAGAAGGCATCCGCATCTTCCGGGCGGATCACCACGATGTTCAGGTGGCGATTGCCCGCCGCCTTGTACCCCGCCACATCCCCTTCAAACGGCCGCAGAGTGGTCTCCAAAAACCGATTGTACACCTCGTACTCCAGCGGCACATCGCACACATGGCGGTCCTTTTGAAACGAAAACCACCGGCCAAACCGGCTGCGCCAGGGACGTCCCTCTTCCGGAGGACGCGGGGCCGGTTGCTCCGCCTTGACTCCGGCCCGCCCAGGAGCCGCCACCGTGTATTCCCAACCCCGCTGCTGCATGCCCATCACCAGCATGCCCGCCGCCAGCGCTGACCCCACCACCAGAGGCACCCCCGCCTGCGTCATCCGCCGCAGCAGCGGCTCCCGCCGCTTCACCCCCACCTGGGTTTGCAAGGCCTCACCCAGCTCCGCCGCCGAGCTGAAACGCTCCTTCAGATCGGGAGCACAGGCCCGGCAAATGACGCGGTTCATATCCATCCACATCGGAGCCTCCTCCTCCGTCAGATCCGCCGGCACCTCGGGAAATTCCATCCGGTCCAGCCCCGAACTCATTTCATAGAGCACCTTCCCCAGACTGTAAATATCCGCCACCGGTGTACCGGGCCCCTCCGGCGGCACAAACCCTTCCGTACCTACAAAAGAGCGCTCTCCCGACGCCGCCACCAGCCCGATGTCCGCCAGCTTGCAGATGCCACCGACGAAAATGATGTTCGACGGCTTGATGTCCCGGTGAGTCAGGCCGTGCTCGTGCATGTACTGCAACGCATCTGCCAGGTAAATGCCCGCCTCCCGGCAGAAATGCAGATCCAGCCTCCCATTGCGCTTCAGATCGGACGACAGCGTGCGCGCCGTGTAGGTCACCAGATCATCGATTTGCGCCCCCTTTTCGGCATCGTCCGCCAGCTCCATCACATAGTAGTAAAAACCGCGATGCTCATTCCAGCCCACATGCAGAATGTGCATCAGACAGGGGTGCCCGCGGGAGATCGGCTCGAACTGCTGGATCCCCTCAAACTCCCGATGGAACGTCCGAGTCAGCTCAAAATCCTCCCGCCAGACGATCTTCACCGCCCGCAGAGCCCCCGTGATGCTCTGCGCCAGCCACACCTCCCCGTACGCCCCAGCACCGATCCGCTTCAGCAACCGGTAGTCTGGGATTTCCAGATCATCTCGGTGTGATCCCCCATCCTGACCCGCACTCCGGCTCACCGGCTCCACCTCAGGCCGCCCTAGAGACAGCGTCTCATCCTCCGCGCCGAAACCCGCTGGCACCCCCTCCGGAGACCCGGAGATCGCAGAGCTAGAGGGAGAATCAGCGTTCATGGAGACAGGGATCGACACCAGCGGAGATCACTCCCCACACAGCACCAACGCTCAATTTGCACGGTCTCGGCAAAAAAAGCAACCACCCCCGGCCCTCCTCACAGCATCTGTTTTTCCAGCTCGCGGATTTCTTTTTTCACCAAATTCCCCACCCGATGCTTCGCGAGATAGACCTGCGCCGCGTTGATCCCCAGAGCCTCCGCCGTCTTTTTCACCCCCCAGCCCTTCATCACATAACAATCAAAAATCTGAAACTGCCGAGGTGACACCCGACTCTTCACCCGCTCCAGCGCCGCCGAGCTGATGTTATCTCGCCACTCCCGGTCCCAGATGCTCTCCAGCAAATTGTCTTTCTCCTGCGTCAGCCGCTCCAGCGTCAGATCCGCGCCATCCTCCGTCTCCACCTGCCGCCGATCCGCCAGGGACGGCTGCCGCTTCCGCGCCCGGAAGACATCCAAAATGCGCCAACGCGTCATTTGCAGCAGCCACGCCTTAAAGGACCCCGCCCGTGGATCATACTGGCCCTTCTGCACCTGACGAGCGATCGCGATGATCGTCTCCTGCACCACATCGAACGCCTCCTCCCGCGTCAGGCCTGACTTCGTCGCCACACTATAGATCAACCGCCAGTAGGTTTGATAGAACTCATTCCAGGTCCGCTGATCCTCCCAATTGTTCAATCGCTCGATCAAACTCTTGCGCGTCTTCTCCCACAGCACACGCTCTTTCTTCTCCCCCTCCCCCGCAGCATCGGGAGAGTCAGGATCCGGTCGAGTGGGTCGCGCAGATTTTGCCATTTCCGGTACGCATTCTTTCCGGCTGTCACGCCCTGTCAAACCATCACTGCGCCCAATCCACCCCGCCACAGCAGCCCCAACCTTTCATCCAATCCCACCTCCATCCCACCTGTCTGAAAAAAACTCCCCACCCAGATGCCACGATTAGGCTTGCAGGATCTCAAAAATCAGCCCACACTCCGCGCTCTTTTTCCGGGACCTCTCCATTGAAGTCTCATCCTCATTGCCCACGGGCGTCGAACCTGCAAGTCCCCTACCGCCATGCCAGCCAAGCCAAAGAAAAAGACTCCCGTCAGCAAAGCCGCCGCCAACAAAAAAGCTCCGGCCCCGAAAAAAGCTCCCAGCAAAGCTAGCCCGGCCAAAAAATCTCCCGCTAAAAGCAGCAAAACCGCAGCCAAATCCCCTGCGGCCAAAAAAGCGGCCACTCCCGCCGCCAAGGCCAAAAAAACTTCCCCCTCCGTGAAAAAAGCCCCCGCCAAAACCCCCAAAAAAGCAGCGCCAGCAAAAACCAAAGCCCCAACGAACAAAAACAAAACAACAACAAAAACAAAAAA
>JAGRPD010000406.1 GCA_020439875.1 Verrucomicrobiales bacterium | reverse complement strand
AGGTGCGCCGTGAGCCGGACGGCGCAGCCTTGAAATAATGCGCACCTTGGAGCTACGCAGCCTCGCCAGCCGCGGCGACGTTCCAGAGGAAGACCTCCTTTGCATGGAAGATACCCTGACCCTGATCGCGCCCGAAATAGTGCCATGGGCGTGGAGACCGTCTTCAAATAGACGTCCAACAGGCCCCAGCCCGAAACGCATTTAGCCCTCCGCCTTTTCTTCCTCCGTCGGCTCCCGCTCGACGAAGCGCATGGCGTGATCGATGAACCGCAGGTGCACGTCGTTGGTAGGACCGTTCCGGTTTTTGGCCAGGATGAGCATGGCCTGGCCCTTTTTCTCCTCCTCCTTCTCCTTGTCTTCCACCTCCATCTTGCCGCCCGCGTAGTCCGCCCGCGTCAGCAGGCCCACCATGTCCGCATCCTGCTCGATGGAGCCCGACTCCCGCAGGTCCGACAGCACCGGACGCTGACCCTTGCGCTGCTCCACCGAGCGGTTCAGCTGCGCCAGCACCATGATCGGCAGACTGAGTTCCTTCGACAGTCCCTTGATGCCCGCCGAAATCTCCGCGATCTCGATCTGGCGATTGTCCTGCGCCCGACGCGAGCCCGACCGCAGCAGCTGGAGGTAATCGATCGCGATGAACTGAATGTTGTGCTGCTTCTTCAAACGCCGCGCCTTAGCCCGCAGCTCCATGATGTCGAGACCCGGCGTCTCATCGATGAAAATCTTGGACCGCTGCAGCTCGCGTGACGCCTTGCCGATCGCCTCCATCTGAGCCCGGGAAAGCACGCCGCGAGCCAGCTCCTGCATCGACAGCATCGCACGCGAGACCAGCAAACGCCGCACCAGCATCGCAGCACTCATTTCCAGGCTGAAAACCGCGCAGGGTCGATCCTGATCCACCGCGATGTGCTCCACGATGTTCATGGCCAGCGAGGTCTTGCCCATCGACGGACGCGCCGCCACCACAAACATCTCCCCCGCCTGCAGGCCCGAGGTCAGGTGGTCCAGCTTGCTGTAGCCACTGGAGATGCCGCGCAGCACCCCAGGGTTCTTCGTCATGTAGTCGATGTCTTCAATCGCATCCATCACGTGCTGGCTGATCGTCTTTTCTTTGCCGCTCTGCTCCGTCTCGTTGACGTCCAGCACCCGGCTCTCGATGCGATCCATCAGCTGCGTGATGTCCCCGCCCTCCTCCTGCCGTCCAAACTCATGCGCCTCGTGGATCGATTCCGAACAGGCATGGATCATGCGCCGCAGCGTCTCCTTTTCCTGGAGGATGCTGCGGTAGTGGGAGAAGTGGGAGGTGACCGGCGCAAAGGTCAGTAGCTCACTCACCGCCGCCGGTCCGCCCACCCGATCCAGCAGCTTTTGCTCGCGCAATTTTTGCGTGAGCAGGATCAGATCGATCGGCAGATTTTGATCGTACATCCCACACAGCACCTCATAAATGGTGCGGTTGCCATCGTGGTAAAACGTGTTGGGCTTGACGCTGGCACGGCACTCCGAGAGGCACTCCACCGGATCCTGCAAAATGCAGCTCAGCACCGCCTTCTCTGCGTCGTCGCTGAAGGGCAGACCGCGATTCAGCGAAGCCAACAACTCCTCCGCCGACATCTCTTTTTTCCGGCCCTTGGAGCGATCCCCCGCATTGGCCCCCGCCGCATCAGGCGTGGCGCCAGGCACAGGCAAGGCACCAGGGAGAGGGGCAGGGGAAGGATGGGTGGTTTCCGTGCTCATGAGATCGAAGGATTCGGGGGGAGAAAAGCCTGTCACCGTCTCACCATCCACGCAAGCCACAAGGGGCGGAGAGAGAGCACCTCGCTCTCACAGGCGGGCCGAGCGGAGACAAGAAGCCGCGGGAGCCGCGCGCGGAGACGCAGAGGCGCAGAGGATTGATTCACACCGCTCGTGGGGGGGGAAACCCTGTAGCGGCGGTCTGTGAC